>NZ_JAMFRV010000636.1 GCF_026224925.1 Pseudomonas sp.
GATCGGGTAGCTCACCTGGCGCGCAATATCGACGGCCTGAAAAATGAAGTCCGACTCTAGCCGACGGCCAAACGCGCCGCCGATCAATTGGTTGTGGATAACTACTTTTTCCGGCGGCATACCGCAGACTTTGGCAGCTCCGGCCTGAGCAAAAGTCGGCGCCTGACAACCGACCCACAGTTCGCAAGCATCGGCCCGCACATGGGCGACGCAGGTCATCGGTTCCAGCGGCGAGTGGGACAAGAAGGGTTGTTCGTACACCGCGTCGAAGTGATGGGCAGCAGCCTTCAGCGTGGTTTCAATATCGCCAGTACGCTTGGCGATTACGCCGTCCCGAGAACTGGCGTCGAGCAATAGTTTGTCCAATTGGGCGGAATCGAATTTCGCGTTTTCGCCCATGTCCCATTCAATCACCAACGCCTTGAGCCCTTGTTGACAGGCCCAAAAGTTGCTGGCGATTACGGCGACCGCATTACTCAGACGAATCACATCGCGCACGCCTGGGACCTTGCGCGCAGCGCTGTCGTCAACGCTACGCAGGGTGCCGCCGAATACCGGACAGGTCAGAGTGGAAGCGATCGACATGCCCGGTATTTTCAAGTCGATGGTGAACAGCGCCTTGCCATTGACCTTGTCTGGCGTATCGATACGCTGAGCAGCAGAGCCCAATAGCTTAAAGTCGGCAACGGCCTTGAGCTGCACATTCTGCGGTAACGGCAGCTTCGCAGCAGCGTCGACCAAGTCGCCGTAATCAGCGGTTTGCCCCTTCGGACCGATGACCCGACCGTTCTCGGCATGGCACAGACTCGGCGCGACCTTCCAGCGAATCGCGGCAGCTTGCACCAGCAAAATACGTGCACTGGCACCCGCCCGACGCAGCGGCTCCCAGGTATACCGGGTGGAGGAAGAACCGCCGGTGGCTTGAAACTGCAAGATTGTGTCGGTGTACAGCGAGGAATCGGGTGGAGCTTCTTCAAGGTTGATCTTGTCCAGACCAACCTCCAGCTCTTCGGCCACCATCATTGAAATGCCAGTATGGATGCCCTGACCCATTTCAATTTTTGGCGAAATAACGGTCACCCGGCCATCGTGACCGACGCGTACGAAGGCGCCATAGCCTTTGCCGGCGTTGTCACCCAAGCGTGCAATATCGGTGGTTTGAGCCGCAGCACTGCGCGCCATCAACGGCGGCAGCCAAGTGCTGATAACCAGCCCACCCAGCGATAGCGCACCACCTTTAAGTAAGCCACGACGCGAAACCGTCGACGCAGGTCGATTTACATTGGACATGATCGATCCCTCAGGCTTGGCTGACGCTTTTGACGGCGGCGAGAATTCGCGTATAGGTCGCGCAACGGCAAAGGTTGCCCGCCATGGCGGTGACAATCTGTTCGTCGTTGGCGTGAGGATTGGCTTGCAATAACGCCACCGCCGACATGATCTGCCCGGACTGGCAATAACCGCACTGAACCACTTCGTGTTCGAGCCAGGCTTTCTGCACTTCCTGGCCGACTGGTATCAGCTCGACGCCCTCGATGGTAGTCACTGCATGACCCACCGCACCGCTGACCGGCAACACACAAGAGCGCACGGCTACACCGTCAAGGTGTACTGTACAAACGCCGCATTGGGCGATTCCGCAACCGTACTTGGTGCCCGTCATTCCTAGCACATCGCGCAAAACCCACAACAGTGGCATTTCCTCGGGAACGTCCACGTCATGTGACGACCCGTTGATCATAAGTGTTTGCATGGCGCCCTCTACCGGCTACGTGAGCCAAGCCGACTCAATGAAGTAGCTTGCCACAATCGCGCGGAGACAAAAGCTAAAAACCCCTCAAATATGAGCTTTTATTAGTATTCCTCTCCATCAAACAACCACATTGCGAGTACGAATCTCTCTTATTTGCACTCGCGGCGATTTTATCTGTCGCGGTGTTACGGGATTATAAATCTCGAAGACCGATCACCCGTCAAAGCGCTAGACTTGTGACCATTACTGAACATGCACGCATGTGCACACTGAACAGGTGACACCATGAGCACGGCAAACCCACCCTCTCACACCGCCAAACTGGACCGCATCCTGGCCGACGCCCAGCGTGACCGTGAGATGGGTTACCGCGACAAGGCACTGAAGATGTACCCCCATGTCTGCGGCCGCTGCGCCCGGGAATTCGCCGGCAAACGCCTGAGTGAATTGACCGTGCACCACCGCGATCATAACCATGACAACAATGCACAGGACGGCTCTAACTGGGAGCTGCTGTGCCTGTATTGCCATGACAATGAGCACTCACGCTATACCGATCAGCAGTATTTTTCGGAAGGTTCCACTAGCAGTCCGAAAATTGCCAAGGCGACTCATAATCCGTTCGCCGCGTTGGCTGGGTTGATGAAAAAAGACGAGTAGTTAGCGGTCTGCCTGCAACGCCCTTGAGAGCCACATCGAAAACCACGTCGAATGCGGTGTGGTTGTATCAAAAGTAGACAGGGTAAAATCAGTCCAACCTCCTTGGCGATGCAACCTGCGCGTCAGGTTGTCCGCTGCGAATCAAAGCTTGCGCAACAAACCCATTGCATACCTGCCGCTCAATGAAGTCTTGAATGTATTGAGCCGCTAGACTCCGATGTTTGGGCACTGCCATGGCCTGACGTATCTCAGTAAAACTGTCTACCAACACGCGCAGCCCCTGCTGCGACTTGGCAAACTGCTCCAACGGTTGGCGCACGCCAGCAACTGCATCTAACTTCTGATCGAGGAAAACAGCTACCGCGCCTGACGACGTGGCTGCCCGCACCAAGGTGGCGTGATTTAGTGTTCTCGACAGAAACAGGTCGTAGGCCGCGCCTTGCCCTACAGCAATTCGAGTTCCGGGTTCATCAAGATCGGATGTCGTCCACCAGCGACTATCCTCTCGGACCAGATAGGTCCCATCAATGATTACGTAAGGCGTAGAAAATGCAATTTTTTGCGCCCTGGCCGGCTCTATCGCAAGGAAAGCCAAATCCCAGAGGTCGTCATCCAGCACCGCGAAGACCTTACCCGCGGCGTCATAGGTCGTTAATTTTTCGGTTACCCCGAGTTCCACCGCCAACGCCTGAGCCAACGCGACAGAAACCCCCGTCAGTTCACCACTGACGTCATTTCGTTGTGCCAGCACTGGATTACCCAGATTAATTGCCACGCGCAACTCACCAGTGGGCGCCAATTCAAGCAGTACTCTCGAAACATCGACTGACATCGCTATTTGCTCCTTTTCGCCATCTTTAGACAGTCTTGAAAATCATGCACACCGGGCTGCCTGTCTTAATCGACTGGCCGCTAGCTGTAAGTCCTCCTGAATGCGGGTCAACGTCGAAGGCCACGATTGTGTCGGTTTCTTCGTTGGCGACGAATAGACGTTGTCCATCAGGCGTCATGTTCATGAAGCGCGGCTTACGGCCTTGCGAGTCCGTGTGACCGTTAGCCTTGAGCAAGCCGTTTTGCTCCAGGGTATAGGTTGCAATGCTGTCATGCCCACGATTGGACACGAACACATGCCTACCCGACGGTGCCATTACAATTGCCGCCGCGCGGCTGTCACCAGTGAATTCAGCTGGCAGTGTCGGAAGAGTCTGTGCTGGGGTTAATACCCCCTTCTTCGCGTCAAAGCCGTAGGCCGTAATACTGCTATTTAGCTCATTCACGACATAACCGTACTTTGCATTTAATGAAAAAACGATGTGACGCGGCCCGGCACCCTCTCGGGTGCGCACCATGCTCACCTGAGTAGCCGCTAACGACGCATTATTGTTCTGTACGCGATAAACAAAGATTCTGTCGAGCCCCTTGTCTGGAACAACCAGAAACCGCCCCGACGGGTCGAAAGGGATCATGTGGGGATGTGAGCTGACTTGTTCGACTTTATGAGGACCTGGCTCTCCCGGCAGCTCCTCAACATGAGTCAACGCCCCAAGGCTACCGTCCTGCTGGATGAAAATCAGCGCAAAGCTACCAGTCGCGTAGTTCGCGACCGCTAAGTATTTGTTGGTTGGGTCAACCGTCAAATGAACAGGATTTTTTCCCTGAGTGGAAACAGTGTTTAGCTTGGTGAGTTTTCCGGTGAGTGCATCAACGGAAAACGAGGAGACTTCGCTTTGGTCACCGTGGACACAGTACATATGGCGCTGCTGATGATCGAACGTCAGAAACGATGGATTCACCAAATCATCAAGGGTTTGCGTCAACGTGCAAGCGCCGGTTTCAGGCTGATAACTATAGACGGTGATACCCACACCGCGTGCGCCGCGCTCTTTGGTAGTTCGCGATCCAACATAAGCAAAACGAGGGGTTAGAGCGGGCTGTTTTTTCGTCATTTTGTAGTCATCACTCATTGCAGTTGCACGTGCAGCCCCCGTAAAAAGGGCACCCGAAATCACGCCACCTGCCGCAAGGGCTGACAGCTGGACAAATCGACGGCGAGGCATGCCGTGACGCAGGGAATCGTCATTGTTCATAGCGAATAACTCGTGTTGTTTTTATTGTTAAGAGCGAAATAATGTGGGACGGACCCGACATTACTTGCACGTAAAATCACAGTGCCTCGGGAATGCGAACCCAGCCTTCCATGAGCCGACGAGCGCTGCGGCTCATGACCGCTTTTTCAACGCTCCAGACTCCATCCACCAGAACGGTTTTCGCACCGACAGCCACACTACCTGCGGTATGCCCCATTCGGACTTGGCGATCGCCCAAATCACCGACGATTCGGTTGACCAGCGTACCGTCAAGCGCAGCAGCCACCGCGACGGCGACCGCCCCGGTACCGGTAATGGCGTGGTGCAACTTACCCATTGAAAGAATACGTGCGATTACATCGATGTCGCCTGGCTCGACGTTTTTGCCACCGGCTGCTTGATAGGCTTGCGGCTTGGCGACAAAACACAGTTTTGGAGTATGTGGACGAAGCCGTGTGGCCTCTTCTGTACTATCGGCAAGCCCCATGGCAACTGTGCAGTGAGCGCGGACTGTCTCCATGCGGGCGAGAAACGCACTGTCGCCATTGATCTGCTCTTGGGTTTCAGTTCCTTTCAACCCGACTTGATAGGCATCGACAAAAATCGTTGGATTGCCTGCATTGAGTAGGGTTACGAACAGCTTGCCTACACCCGGAATATCAAGTTCATCGAGCGCATTGCCGGTTGGCAGAATACTGCCGTCCGAACCGCCCGGCTTCAGAAACTCAAGAATCACTTCGGCGGCAGGAAACGCCACGCCATCCAATACGAAGCCACCCTCCTCCTGCACTTCACCATTGCGCATTGGCACGTGAGCAATGATGCGTTTCTGAATATTGGCCTGCCAAATACGCACGATGGCGATGCCATTACGTGGAACGTCAACCAGCCCTTCGGAAATGGCGTAAGGACCGACCGCTGAACTCAAGTTGCCGCAATTGCCAGACCAGTCAATTACTGCGGTCTCGATGGCAGGAGCACCGAACAGATAGTCCACGTCGCAATCTTCACGGCTCGACTTACCGATGATGACTACTTTGCTGGTACTAGACGTCGCGCCGCCCATGCCATCCATCTGTTTGCCATAGGGATCGGGACTGCCGATCACACGCAAAAGAATCTTGTCTCGCTCAGCACCCGCTGGCGGCAAATGCTCGTCTAGAAAAAACACGCCTTTACTGGATCCGCCACGCATGTAAACGGCAGGAATACGTCTTTGAGTCATTTTGAAATCTCCCCCGACACGGCAGCGTCGGTCAACGAACGTTTGCGTTCTTCATGCTTTCGATCAAGAGTTGTGGCAGTAGCCCGCCACTGCGGAAATAGCGGACATCCTCGAACGTATCGAGACGACTGATGACAGTGACATTTTCGGTTTCACCGTCCTCATGCTCGATCACGAGAGTGATTTTTTCTCCGGGAGCGAAGTCATCCTCAATGCCTGTAATGCTGAACAACTCACGTCCGGTAAGGCCCAGGCTTTGACGTGAAACCCCTGCCTCGAACTGCAGCGGCAGGATGCCCAAACCCGCTAGATTGGTCCGGTGGATGCGTTCAAAACTCTCAGCGACTACGACCCGAACACCCAGCAGACGCGGGCCTTTTGCCGCCCAGTCCCGCGATGAACCGCTGCCGTACTCTTTACCAGCAACAACGATCAAGGGCTGATTTCGCGCAGCGTAGATTTCAGCAGCCTGAAAAATAGTAATGACCTCACGTTCCGGCAGCAGCAACGTCCATGGGCCCTCGCGACCGTCTTCCAACAACTCGTTCTTCAAGCGTGGGCTGGCGAAGGTGGCTCGCTGGGCCGCTTCATGGTTGCCACGACGAGTCCCGTAGGAGTTGAAATCGGGAACAGCAATGCCTTGGGATTGCAGGTACTGGCCTGCATCACTCTCGGGCAAAATCGCCCCTGAAGGTGAGATGTGGTCGGTGGTGATATTGTCGGAAAGCATGGCCAAGACGCGCATCTTGCTCAAATCTTTAAGCGTGTCGATGGCCGTCAGCTCAGGGCTCCAGTAAGGAGGTTTGCGAATGTAAGTACTGTCCGCCTGCCATGCGTACTGGTCACTGACGCCTGCCCGTAGATCACTGGCGATCAGCCCGGCTTCACGTGGAACATCTTCGTATGCTTTGTCGAACAGATCTGCAGTCAGATTCTCGAGCTCGATGCGCGTCAACTCTTCATCACTTGGCCAAAGTTCATGCAGATAGACAGGAACGCCGTTGGTGTCAGTGCCGAGTGCATCTTTTTCAGGATCAATCAGGTAAGTACCGGCAATCGCGTAGGCGACAATCAAAGGAGGCGACATGATGAAAACTTCACGCGCCAAAGGATGAACGCGGCCTTCGAAGTTCCGGTTACCTGAAGTCGCAGCGACGGTGTCCAGTTTGCGGGCGCGGATTTCGTCTTCGATTTCGGTACTTAACAGGGGGCCTGACATGCCATTGCAGGTGGTGCAGCCATAGCCCACCAAGTTAAAACCCAGTGCATCCAGATCCTCATTGAGGCCGGAGCGCTCCAGATAATCCGTTACCACCCTCGAACCGGGGGCAAAGGATGTCTTGACCCAAGGTGCTCTCTTCAAACCTCTATTGCGTGCGTTTCTAGCGACAAGACCCGCAGCGATAACCCCGCGCGGGTTAGACGTATTCGTGCAACTGGTAATGGCGGCCAAGACGACCGATCCGTTATCCAAGCTGGTAGGCAACTGGGTCGCCGCTGCTTTGTGCCCCAGAACGATACGCTGGTGCGGTTGTTTTGGACCTGCAATCGAACGAGCAACCGAACCTAGATCGAAGATGACAACTCGGTCGTATTCAGCCTGTTCAAGGCTGTCATGCCACAAGCCCTGGGTACGTGCGTATGCCTCAGTCAGACCGGCAATTGGACCACCACGGCCGGTCATGCGCAGGTAGTGCAAGGTGCGATCGTCAATGGCGAACATCGCGGCAGTCGCACCGAACTCAGGCGCCATGTTCGACAACGTCCCACGATCTGCCAGCGATAGCTGTAGAACGCCAGGGCCGAAAAATTCGAGAACCGAGCCAATCACTCCAGCCTTGCGCAGTAACTCCGTCAACGCTAGGGCTATGTCGGTGGCTAGATAACCTTGAGGCAGGGTTCCTCCCAGACGGACGCCGACAATTTCCGGCACGCGCAGCATCAAGGATTTCCCGAGCATCGCAGCTTCCGCCTCAATGCCGCCCACTCCCCACCCGAGCACCCCAATGGCGTTGATCATGGTCGTGTGGCTGTCGGTGCCGACCAATGTATCCGGGAATGCCCACACATTATTCCCTACATGCTTGGTACCAATAACGGTGGTCAGGCGTTCGAGGTTGATCTGGTGAAGGATGCCTTTGCCGGAAGGAATAATCGACAGGTTGCTGAATGCTTTGTTGCACCAGTCCAAAAACTGAAAACGCTCAGCGTTGCGCTCACGCTCGATAGCTTCGTTGTCTGCCAGCGCACTGGCATCGCCCCACCGCTCGACATTCAAAGAGTGGTCAACCACCAAATGGGTTGGAGTGACTGGGTTGACCAGTCGAGGATTCCCCCCTTTTTCAGCCACCGCATCTCTCAGACCTGCCAGGTCGACCAGCGCAGGGGTTCCCAATAAATCCTGCAACACCACACGGGCCGGGCGGAATGGAATATCGAACTCCTTGGAGCGCGCGCAGATCACCTTTAGCGCAGCTTCAGGATCCGACTCTCCGCGCAAGACGTTTTCAGCGAGGATCCGCAAGCTGTATGGAAGCTTGGCGTAATCACTGCCGAGATCCGTCACGACGCCGCGAATATCGCTGACGCGGTAATCGACGCCGTTGGCGGATACGGTTCGACCTTTTGATTCAGGCATGGGTAATCCTCACAGACGGTAGGAGCAATGTTCTTGTGAGGCGATATTGCACTTTACAACGATATAGGTCAATTAGGCTCGACCATTCATTTCTCCTGAGCCAGCCCTACCGTCTTTGCGGCTGCTCTATCGGATGTGATGATCAGGGTCGCTTGCCAACCCACTACAACCGGCAGAGTGTGCGGCTCGACTGCGCTATGCCGCTTGACTCAACGACACGCTAGAATGGCAGTCCCGGCTCAGCTCTTTTGGTTTGCACATTTAATGTCTCTAAGTCCTCTACAGGCCCGTATCGCGCGTGACATCGTGGCGTATGTACGTCGTGAGCGATTCGACGTGGGTCATCACCTGGCCGAATCGCAGCTGGCGTCTGCGCTCAGCGTGTCTCGAACACCCGTGAAATTTGCTCTAGGTCATCTGGTAGAACGAGGCATGTTGACCCACGATCGAAATCGGGGCTTCTTTTTGGCCCGCCCCAGCGACGAACTCGGCGACCTTGGTTCAGAAGTTATGGGCAAGAGCGACGACCCTCTTTATTTGAAGTTTGCTGAACAGCGACTAAGCAGGCAATTGCCGGAGTTTTTCACCGAGATCGAGTTCATGCGGCGCTTTGACGTCTCGAGGGCGGCACTGCGGGGCGTACTCTCGCGGATCCAACAGGAAGGATGGATTGAACAACGTGCGGGCCAGGGCTGGAGCCTTCTGCCAATGATCGACTCGGTGGAGGCCTATGAAGAGAGCTATTCTTTCCGGGCAACTATCGAGCCTTCAGGCCTGTTGTCACCTACTTTTCAGATTGACCGTGAAACACTAAACGCTTGCCGTAGCCAACAAGAATTCATTGCGAACGGTGGGTATCTGACTATGACCCCGCAGGAGCTATTCGAGGCTAATTCGCAATTTCACGAAACGCTGGCAGCGTGTTCCGGCAACCGGTTCCTGCAGCAAACTGTACGACGACTTGACCAATTGCGAAGGCTGGTCGAATACCGCCAAGCAAGCTCCCGTGCGCCTCGCAAGGGGCAGGCAGAGGAACACTTGGCGATTATTGAATGCCTGGAGCGTGGCGATCGTCTAGCGGCTGCGGATCAAATGCGAAGGCATTTGGAGCAGGCTCGGCGGCACAAGGTGGACCCAGCCCTGTTTGATTGATTTGACCCTTCGATACTGACGTGTGGCTCCCCACTGCACGTTGATTTTTCTCCAACTCCTCTCCCTATGCGTCGCGTGCAACCACACACGTCGTCGTAAAATCACGTCTGTAAAAATTTATGATTGACTTATATCTATATAAAGATCAATTTTAGACCGCAACTCTGATAACGCCTGCTCAGCGACTATCGGGGCGTACACCCCACTACAATCATAAAAATGGTGAACCATGTCATACCGCCGAGGCTGGATAGCCCTCTTCCTTTTTTCGCTCGCCATGATTAATTACATGGATCGAATCGCGCTCTCAATCGCTGCAAAACCCATCGCTGAGGAATTTCACCTGACCTCCGTTGGTATGGGCTACCTGTTCTCATCCTTCATTTGGAGCTACGCGCTGTTCCTGATCCCTGTAGGCCTGTTAATTGATCGGTATGGCGTCAAACGTGTGGGAGGTTTGGGTATTTTCATATGGTCGCTGGCCACTGCCCTCACCGGAGCCGCTTCGAGCTTCGCCGGTTTGCTGGCCGCCCGACTTGTAATGGGTGCTGGCGAATCCGTGAGCAATCCGGTGAGTGCCAAAGTCATTCGCGAATGGATTCCCAGCGCCGAGCGCGGCACCATCACTGCCATCTCTAACAGCGGCTCGTATGCCGGTCCTGCAATCTGCTCAGTTGTTCTGGCTTCCCTCGTCACACTGTTCGGCTGGCGAACCTCTTTTGTCATCGCCGGCGGTATAGGTTTCGTATGGCTAGTCGTTTGGTTTATTTTTTACGATAAGCCGGAGAAGGTGTCTTGGCTGCCAATCGCTGAACGTGAACACATTGTGCAAAATCGCACCACGGAGAGTAGCCACGGCGACACCCCTCTGGCCTACGGTCTCAAGCGCCTGCTCAAAACCCCGACCCTCTGGGGGATTGCGCTGACTCAAGGCTGCAACGTCTACACGCAGTATCTGTTTCTGACGTGGCTACCAAGCTACTTACAGGAAGTGCGTCATCTGACTATTGCTAAAAGCGGATTGTTTACAGCTATCCCCTACGCTGTCGCCGTTGTGCTGTGCATTGTTATCGGAAAAATGAGCGATCAATATTTAAAAAACGGCAGTGGCACATCTACGGGCAAACGTCGCAACGTCATCGCCCTGACCATGCTGGCAGCCAGTTGTATTTTGTTGATCCCTTTTACCGAAGACGTCACAGCCCTGGTTGTCATTTTTTCGCTAACCCTGGCTGGTATTGCATCAACCACTTCGTTGAATTTCTCACTCCTCAACGACCTTCTCCCGAGTTCTGGTGATGTGGGCAGAGCGATGGCATTCGTGGTTGTTGGAGGAAATGTGTTCGGCATGCTTGCTCCCGTCGTTACTGGCTACGTGATCGACGCCACGGGTAGCTACAACTGGGCTTTTGGTATTGCCGGAGCACTATTGGTTACGGGAGCAGTCGTCGTCATGAGCATGACCCGAAAACCTATGATTCCAACGGAGCAGCAAGTATTTAAACCGCAAGTCTTGAGGAGTGCTGTGTAACCAAAGGTTCACACAACGAGCTGGAACCCGATCAGTCTGTCGTGCCACTTAGTCCTTATAAATCATCAGCATGGACGACGTCGGCATGGCTTCCCACATTGCGTCAAATATGGCTACGGGGGCCATCGCAGGTCCTGCTACCCTCGGTGCGTCAAACACCGGCCCAGCTATTGCGCAGCAACAGCTCGGTGTACGTCCTCAAGCTCCAGCGGGAAGCCAATCCGTGCGTCGCTGGGGGCTCAGCAACACGTCTGCCTTTGTTGCCAAACAAGTCAAAAACGTCTTTAAACGCCGATCCGCCAATACTGCCGCCCCTTTAGAAATGGCGCCCCTCGCACCGCCGGCTGCCAACCGTCTGAACATGCAGCTGGTCGATGGCCAGTTGACGATGGGTCGAGACGAGCAAACGTCTCACGCCGAAAACCTGCTGGGCTCGGTGCTTAAAAAATCGGGCGAACATTACCAAAGCATGGACGTCGTGGGCACACCCGAGAAACCCGCTTACTTACTGACAGACTCACAGAATCGGCAGGTCCATGCCCAGGCCAGCAAACTGGCGGTCAGCGTTTTCAAAAGTACCGAAAACAGCCCAAGGCTTGATCCCGGACCGCGCCCCGGTGACGCTCATCTGGCACAAGTCACAGGCGTCCACAAAGGTCCCGGCGATCAAGCCTGGCGGATTCATGACAATAAACTTTACGCGCTGCACGGTGACGCGTGGCAAGCGCAGGCCGACGCTCCCGCGCTGAAAAGCCTGCACAGCACCGGCGCGGGTGATGTGTTTGGCATGGACAACGACGGTAAGGTTTTTTCCCTGAAAGACCTCAAGACGCCACTGCCGTTTACCCACAAAGTAACGGCGCTGGTTCGATCCCCAGACGGGAACCTGGTCGGCCTCACGCAGGGTAAAAAAGCCTTCTACCTTGAGCGACTGGATGCGGGCGAACACGCCTACGGAAAAGCAGTTCACGGCTTCAGGTTACTGGACATGGGTGCAAAACTGCCTAACGGTCTCGCAGGAAATACCCCTGCATCCTTGGCGATCAGGGACAACACGCTGTTCATCACCAGCGCCTCCGGAAAGCTATTGCAGGCACAGCTTACGGAGGATCTCGCTGAGGGTCAGCACGTTGATAGCGACTTCACGGATGCTTTCGGCGCCGAAGCGTTCCAGGGCCTCGTATCGGAAAAGACCATGGATTTCGGCGGTACCCTTCAACTGCTGGATAAGCAACCCTCTAACGCGCTGCAAGGAGCGTTGGGTAATCACACCTACAGCGACCTGTTTACCGACGAGAACGACAACCTGTTTGCCAAGGTCAAGGATCAGCTCGGTACGGAGCACAGCGCTTCATTCGACGACCACACAAATGAGTTCAAGCCCGGATGGAACCTGAGCCAGGCCTTAGTAATGGACCGGCAACAGGGCTTACCAGCGCTGGCACCCAAGGCACATGAACAAATTCCGTTGCCCCGCGGCACCATCGCCAGGGTCGGTAACGACCTGCTGACGGAGGATGCTCGAACCGGAAAGTGGAAAAAGAGCAGCGAGAAGGGCATCAAGCATGTGCAGACAGGTCAGGACGGCTTCGCTTATCTGGTCGACAAAGACGGCGTCCTGAAACAACTCAATGTAGCCCCAAAAGCCACCGCCCATGAGTTCGAAAAAGGGCTGGATTTAACGCTACCTGGACGGGGTGTTGAGGCCAAGGGCACGGTGATGCGTGGCGCCAAACTGCCTGATGGGAAGACGATCGAAAAAGTCGCGGTTCAAAACGATCAAAACTACATGACGCTGAGTGAGGGCGTATTGCACTTGCATGATCAAAACGGTGAGCGGGCGCAATTGCCAAGCCCTCCCGGCACGGGGGCTATCGACGCAGTCAGCACAGGCGGTAAGGATTTTTATGTTCTACGGGATCAAAAAATCCTCAGGATGAGCGGTGAAGACTCGAGGTCAAAAATAATAAAGAACGACAGACAGTGGCATGCCCTGCCGGATAACCCCGACTTCCATGGCAAACACATTGAAGACCTTCGCCCGACCCATGATGGGAAATTGTCGGCCATCGTCGATGGCGAGCCGTTCGAACTGAATAATGCCATCTGGTCACCCGCTGCGGCCAAGCCACCGTCAACTCGGGTACCCCATGAACACTTTGACCAGATAGCCGCCCGAGCCCCGGACTTTACCCGAGGGCGATTCAACACCGCCTTCAATGTGCTGGGCCGAGGCAACCTCGAAACGTTTAAGCCGAAGGTGTATGCCCCCAATTCGATTCTGCGAAATGCCGTGACATCGCATTTGGCGTCAACCGGCATATTCACCAAGCCTGTCGACACGATCAAGCACGCCTGGAGTGGACGTGAAGGGCTGAAGTCGGTCTACCAAAGCGAAGCAACAGCATTGACCGACCTGCACAACCTGGCAAATATGGTGAGAGCAGAGCCCGCGTCAGTACCCGTGTCTGTGGCGGCGCGTCTCGCCAGCCCCGCACTGACGAATTTACATTCGGAAGAAGTTAACGAGCTAGCCGAGCTGCACAACTGGTTTAATCAGACGGTTATCGACGACACCTACAAAACCCTACGCTCACTGGCCGAAGATCAAGGTGCCTTGCTAAGCAATGGCGATCTCAACCCCAACTTCAAAGCAGGAAAGCGGCCGCAACATGACGTTTTGCAGGAGCTTTCCAGCACGATGCGTCATGCCGGATTGACTGAAGAGCAACCGCTTAATGCCTTACTGAGCAAGTTGGCCGTTCATGGTTTCGCCATTCCTGGCCGGGCCCCCGCCGCGGCGAGCAGCTCACGCAAAAAGGGTGACGACGTCCAGTTGGTCAAGGCGCGTCTGGCGCTCAACGCCAGAGTTTTTACCGACATCAGCCATAGCGCTAACTCACTGGTTCGCTTACCGGCAACAGCAGGTGCGATCGCCGAAAACCTGGCTGAAATGCATAACACTCAGTACAACGCCAACCCGATCAAGGGCTTTACCGACGCTGGATTTCGCAACTACACCGCGCTGGAAGCCAGTTATGACGCCACCAAAAGCCTGCTTAAATACGTGCGCAAGGGAAACCATCCGGTAAAACGCAACCTGCTGGATGGGCTGCAAACGCCTCCCGCGCAACTAACTGCCAATCTCACACATGCGCTTCGGGATCTTGAGCCACGAGAAAGCCTGAAGATCAACCGCAACTATGGCGGCGGGATAACGGGCGGCATCACCGGCCCAGCGGGAGAAGCATTTGTCGGTTTTCGTGGCAGCATCGACCCAGAGCGCACTTATGGCATGACGTTCACCCGTTTCGACCGAGGCCTCAAAGTCTCCATGAACAAAGAGGGTGCAGCGACGGGCACCGCGAGTTTCGGCTTTGGTGGGGGATTTTCTGACACCAGCACCACTCCCGGTGACAGCCATCAGAACATCCAGTCAAACAGCAGTTGGCTCGGCGGTAGTCTGGACGGGAAGTACAAATACTCCGATAACACGGCGCTGAGTTTCTACATCCGTGACGATGAGCTAGACGCCTTCATGGCGGACCTCATGGATACGCCAGTGCATAGCAGCAAGACGCCCACGGCCACTGCGGCGGCCGCAAATCCGACCATCACCCCGATGGCATTGATGAACAGGGGTGTCGAGCAAGAAGTGCGCACCGGCGAAAAACACAATTTCGACCTCGAACTCAACGCCAACATTGAGTCGCGCACCAACAAAGGCCAGACGGACGCGGCGCCGGTCACGGGGTTTATGCGCTTCGGCGTGGGGTTGCTCGCCAACGCAGCCCTGCTCAGCGCAGAAAAGGAACGCGTCACTGGCCATGGTAACGATGGCCTGAGGACCGATATTCGCAGCAGTAACCGCGTTCGCGTACTGGAGAAAGGCTCGGTAGCGGGCTACGCGCGGCTGTTCAGCACGCTGTTCACTTCCCGCCCGGACAATCTGTTCCTTGCCGGCGGCGCGCCTATGGGTGTCACCGCCAGCTTGTCGTTTGACCGAAAGACCGGCAAAACCTATGACGTTCGCTTTAAATCCGCACTGCCGCTGATTGCCAGCGATCTGAAAACGCTGGAGGGGTCGCTGGAAAAAGCATTTCCGGACATGAGCAAAAGCAAAACAGAAGGAAAAGATCCAGCACAGCGCCTGGCTTCCCTCAAGGACAGATACCTCGCTCAAAAACCGGGCAGCAACGATGCGCAATATGCCGCGCTCACCAGTCTTGAGCAGCTCGACCGGCAAAACACTGCCTACAACAAGAAGTCGAGCCTGATGTCGACGATGGACATGGTCGTCAAACACAACGATGTGCAACGTATCGACAAGGCCTCGCTGCTCAAGCGTTTATTGCATAAGGACGCCAATCCCGGCAACGCCGAAATAATCAATGGGTTTATGAATAACGATCGGCAGCTTAAACCGTTACTTCAGGCGCTCCAGAGCACCAAAGGTACGACCCGCGCCGAGATCAAACTGGAGGTCAAGGACGACATCAAAAAACGCATCGAAGACGGCGCGTTGGACGGGACGCTCAGCGACACCGACCTGAAGACCCTCCTGGGGGACCGAAACAATTTGCGCATCAAAAGCATCTCGGTGTTCCGAACCGCAGCCAAGGACGAGTCCTTGGGTGTGCCGCTGCCTTACGTCAGTTTTAAAAGCGCAAGCAACCTGACCATCGAGCGTCTGGAGGGCGAAGTAACCTTTGAGTACGGCCAGGATCAGGACACCCCGAAAAAATTCAGCCTGGACGGCAAGCAGGCTGATGTGGGTAATAACAGTGTTGCGGCCAAGGGGATGGGCAGCGCAGAAAACGGCGAATACGTATCGAATTGATAACTTCAGCTCATTTGAGTTAATCGCCAAAAAGGAAAATCTCATGGCAAACACAACCGCCCTGCTTGCGGCACTGGGTAAATACCTGGGGACTGAGCTGAAGCTAGAAGACGGTGTCTGTGCGTTGTTCGACAAGGGCAAAGAAGTGGTCATCGTCGAGATCCCCCCCGTTGGCGATGTCGCCATTCTTCACTGCAGACTGGCAATGCATCCCGACCCTCGTCTCTTAGAGCAATTGCTGCGGCTGAACTTCGATGCCGGCCCCATGCACGGTTGCTGGCTCGCGTTGGATGATCAGGGTGATGTGCGGCTTTGCACGCAGTTGCCACTCGATGCCTTGAGCGAAATGACGTTTGTGCAGTGGGTGAAGGGCTTCGTGCAGCAAACTGGCGAGATGTCCGGACTGCTCAAACTTCCGGCCGCCAAAGGCAGCGTTGCGGCCACACCGAGGCCAGTTTCCCCACGTGTTTTTTAGCGCCGGCCTACCCCGCGTCGATCTGCCGTATAATCGCCGCCTTTCCTTCAAGAGCACCGGCACGTGGCAAATCAACGGTACAGCTGCATTGGTTTATACAACCCCAAGTCACCGGAGAACGTCGGCTCGGTGATGCGTGCAGCTGGCTGCTATGGCGTGGCGTCGGTGTTCTACACCGGAACCCGCTATGAGCGTGCCCGCGACTTCATCACCGACACCAAGAAAGTCCACCAGGACATCCCGCTGATCGGCATTGATGACTTGAAAAAAATCATACCGCTGGGGTGTGTTCCGGTAGCCGTAGAACTGGTCGAAGGCGCGCGTTCACTGCCTGAATACACCCACCCTGACCGCGCCCTCTATATCTTTGGCCCGGAAGACGGCTCGCTGGATAAAAGCATCCGCGACTGGTGCGAAGACGTGGTCTACGTCCCCACCAACGGTTGCATGAACCTGGCCGCGACAGTCGCCGTGGTGCTGTATGACCGCATGGCCAAGGGCAACAACACCCGCTCGGGACCCAAATTCGGCACCCGGCTAGCGACCAGTGACGGCATTTCTGATTGAACAGTTTGGTGCTGGGGCAGTCAGCTTAAGTGAACTTATTCATCTCATCATGGAGAACGAACATGAGCGATATCCCAATCGTTGAACGCATTGACTCCACCCCTTTTCAGAGCCATCCACAGCGCAACGTGCACGGCATAGAACGTGCTGCCTCTTTGGCCGGCGGCATATTGATGGTCGGCAAAGGCCTGCGCCGTGGCTGCTTTTTCGGTCTGATTGAATTGGCTATCGGCGGCGCAGTGCTGGCGCGCGGGATCACCGGATACTGCGGTGCGAAAAACCTGATAGAGAAAAACCGCGACGAAATGAACAAGGCTCGTTCACGCATTGAACGGGTAGGCGCGGAGCTGGGCCAGTTGAAAACCAAGGCCAAAGCAGCCACCGAAACTGCGACGGTGACCGGTAATGACTCGCTGAAAAGCCCGGTGACTGATATTTAAGATAGATGCCCGATTTCGGCATTTCTGTAGGAGCGAACTTGTTCGCGAAAGGAACAACTCGGTGTCTTTGACAGACCACGTAGCCTGCTTCGCGAACAAGTTCGCTCCCACCGGGTTCTCATTTCACTACAGCAACGTGCTCGCCAACACCTTCGATGGGCCGCCGATAACGCTTTCGCTGAGTTGAATGAATTCTTTGGTGCTGACGGTGTTGAGTCGCATCAAACCCCGGCACACATCATCCAGCGATTTTTCATTGCTCGTCTGCTGACGAATCTCCGCATCCAATTCCCGCAACAGCAGCACCGCTCGCGCCACCGTTGCAGCATCAACCCGGCCGCCGCGCAGGGTGGTGACCTTGCTACCGGTCTTGGTCAAATTGCGCTGCACGCTCTGATAACGCTCATCACTCATGCCACCGGCGCGGTGCATCACTTCGATAGCGTAATACTCGGCGATACCCTCTTTGATCCAGTCGCTGTGATGACTGTCATTAATCCGGCTGAACACATGCACCAATTCACGCGCTAGCGGACTGATTCCGTTTTCACTGATCACCGGCCGGCCGCTGTTAAAAAAGATCGAGTCATTGGCCGCCACTGCCCCATGGGACATTTGATCCGCAGCACCGACCACTAGCAACTTGGGCGGGTTACGCGGAAAAACGGCCTGCATCTGCGGCCAGATAAACGTCAACAGCGTCAGCACGTCCATTCGGTGCATGCCCTGCCCTTGCGGCGCGCTCACGGTCACGTCGGTATCACCAAGACGCGTGCGACGGCTGCCCAGGGTGCCGGCCAGCATCCAACCGGTTGGACGATCAAACAGCCGTGAAATGTTATCGATCCGGAAACGATTTTTGCCGATGCGCGGCCATGGGGTTTCGACGCTTCGCCATCCCGCCGGCAACTCGAACTCCAGGCGCGACACCAGCTCGACACCGTCCTGCTGATCCAGACGCGCCCTGGGTACCAGGTCTTCGCCACGCAGTAGCGCCCAGTTAGCGGTCATGCGCGTGTCGTAGGTCAGCGCCCTACTCGGCGTCGCCACGGCGGAACCGTGCGGATGGCCAATACGTGCGCGATAAGTGAGGCTGGCTTTACCGCTGGCGGGGCGCCAGACACCGCGTCCATTGTCAGACTGCCATTCCCCGTCAGCCTTGAAATCACTGTAATCGCCGTGGCTACCCAGATCGAAATCGACACTGCGCACCGCAGAGCCCTGAGCAAGGGTTAACCGCACCTCAGCCTGATCACTGGCGGGCAGCAATTTGACGTGATAGTCCAAATCGACTTTTTTCGCGGCCCACAAGGGACCACTGACAACCAGCAACATCAGTGACAGCAGCAGTGAGAGGCGCACAGATTTACCGCTCCTTGTAAAACCGGGCCTGTTCAGCCAGCACGAAAGATCAGGTGCTCTTCCCAATCATCCTCGGACACGCTGTTTTCGCTGAGCATGCGTCCGGATTGAGAAATGCGCGCTTGGTGGACCGCATCGCGATCACCGCACACCAAATGGTGCCAAAGCGGCAAATCTTTGCCTTCGCTGACCAAACGGTAACCGCAGGTGGGTGGCAGCCATTTGAATTGGTCGGCCTGCCCCGGCGTTAGTTGAATGCAATCGGGCACAGTGGCTCGGCGGTTGCTGTAATCGGTGCACTGGCAGGTTTTCAGGTCCAGCAACTTACAAGCGATGCGCGTGTAATAAACGCTGTTGTCGTCTTCATCCTCAAGTTTTTGCAAGCAGCACAAGCCACAGCCATCGCACAGCGACTCCCACTCGTCCTGATCAAGTTGTTCGAGGGTTTTGCGTTTCCAGAAGGGTTCGACTTTAGCGGCCATGGGTTTGGGCAATCAGCGTTAGAGAGTGAAAAGGCCGCCAGTCTAGTGGCACACGTGACGTGGGCCAAGCGCTGGCGACTGTCGGTAAGGTCATACTTGTTAAATGAGCGGCGGCAACGTAACTTTATGTGCCAATTTCGACGATGCCTGCCGGCCACGGCCCATCTCGCAGACGCCAGCACGGCCGGTTTAGCAGAGTGCAGGCAATTTTTTCGATCAATGCCCTGTCAGGATATCTATGAGCGTTAATACTCGCGTCGCCGACTACCCGATTGACCCGCAATTCACTGAGCGCTGGTCGCCCCGCGCGTTCACTGGCGAAGGCATCAGCCAAGAAACACTGCTGAGCTTTTTTGAAGCCGCACGCTGGGCACCTTCTGCTTACAACTCGCAGCCATGGCGCTTTCTGTATGCGCGCCGCGATACGCCAAACTGGGAGCGTTTCCTCGGCCTGTTGAACGAATTCAACCGCAGCTGGGCACAACACGCCTCAGCGCTGGTGATCGTGATCTCGAAAACCACGTTCACCGCACCAGGCGCCACAGAAGAAGGCCCTGCTTTGTGGCACACGTTCGACACCGGCTCGGCGTGGGGACATTTGGCCCTGCAAGCCAGCCTGAGCGGATGGCACACACACGGCATGGCCGGTTTCGATCAGGAGCTGACCCGCAAGGAATTGAGGATTCCCGAGGGCTACGCGCTACATGCAGCGGTAGCGATCGGCAAACTTGGCGACAAATCAACCCTCGCCGAGTACCTGCAGGCACGGGAAACCCCAAGCCCACGCCGTCCATTGTCTGAGTTGGCGGCCGAAGGCGATTTCAGCCTGTAAGCAACGCGGGGTCTGCTCTGGGCACTGTCCAGAGCAGACATCGATCAACAAACGTTCAATAACCGCGAGAAAAGTCCACTTCGCCGCGTAACGCCTCGCCTGCCTCGAACGCTGTAACATTCTCGATGAACAACTGAACCATCGCTGGCGGTGAAGTCGGTGCCGAACTGTGCCCGGTCAACAGCAAACCCCAGGCGGTCCAGAACGGGTGACGCTGTGGCAACGGTTCCTGACGACAAACGTCGATGACCGCGCCAGCCAAATGGCCGGCTTTGAGCGCTTCTACCAAATCCGCATCCACCACCGCTACGCCACGCCCGACGTTGATGAACAACGCGCTAGGTTTGAATTTCGCGAACAGCTTTGCATCATACAAATCATGTGTTTCGGGGGTATTGGGCAGCAGGTTGATCACGTAGTCCACTTCGCCCACCAGACGATCCAGATCCGCCAGACCGCCCACTTCAATGAACGGTGCCTGGGAACGCGGTGTGGAAGCAATGCCGTAAACCTGGACACCGAACGGTATCAGGAACTGCGCCACGCTAAGACCGATATCACCCGCGCCGACGATCAACGCTTTGCGCCCTGCCAGGCTCTGACTCAAGCGGCTGTCCCATTTACGCTCCACTTGGCTGACCAGTCTCGCCAGCACTTCACGCTCGTGACCAAGCATGTAGGTCAGCACAAATTCGGCCATGACTTGGCCGAAAATGCCGACGGCTCGGGTCAGGCGGTATTCCCTGGAGAGACCCTCGGCCAGCAAAGGCGTGATCCCGGCCCAGGTCGATTGCAGCCATTGCGGGGTGTGGCCTTGGCGCAGCAAAGTCGCGAACAGGTCCGGCGCACCTAGCCAGACAGGGCATTCGGCGGCCAGTCGTGAGAGCTCGGCGCCATCACCGGTGCTCATCACTTCGATATCAGGTGCCAGTTGCCCAAGTAATTGGGTGTAAAGCGGGTAATCGTGTTCAGCAATCAGAACGCGCATGGCTCAAAACCTATAAAAACAAAACATGCACACGTCGACAAAGGTCTGCCCTGTCGGTAAGCGCACTCAATAAAACTTCAGATGCGCACGTTAGTCCGGCGATCTGGCCCGGCCCTGTTTACAGTGGATCGTTGCGGCGCAGCAACTCTTCCGGCAAATGCTCGATGTACTCGTCTTCTGCCGGGGGCATTTGCAGGTGGTAACCCTGCTTGTCGAGATTGGCGAGCACCTGATTGATGTCCTCGCGAGACAGCTTGCGCTCAGGGCTGAGTACCATGTCGAAGGTGTGCGTCGGCGGACCGAAGGCGATCAGCAGATCTGCCGGCACTTTCTTCAGCGCATCGCTCTTGAGCACATACAGGTACATCTCGTTTTTACGCGGGCTTTTATAAATAGAGCAAATACGTTTCAAGGCTGTTCTCCAGCAGTAGCCAAGCTGTCGAGCAGCGCCTGGCCCATCAGTTCGCGGCGCCAGCCACGCAGCGACTCTGGCAATTGATAGGGACCGTTGGGGTAGCCGCTTTTCAGCAGGGCTTCAAGGGTCTTTTTACGCAGCATGAGCTCAGGGGCCATGTTTAATTGCTCGGCGTGCTGCTGACCAATCATGCGCAAGGTCTTCAAGACATTGGACGCTTCGATCGGCAGCGGCTCGGGCAACGCGGCTGGCCACTGTTCTGGCGGCAAACTGGCGGAGGTCTTGATCAGTTCAATCAAGAACTCGCCGTCCTGACGCACGGTTTTAGGGTGAATGTCTTCGATTTTCGCCAGCGCGGCCAGGTTGTCCGGCTGGGTTTTGGCCAACGGCCAGAGTGAATGCTCACGGACCACGCGGTTACGCGGCAGGTTGCGCGATCGCGCCTCGCGCTCACGCCAGGCACACAACTCACGCAGTACCGCCAATTGAGCGCGGGATAACTTCCACGCCAACTTGGCATCACGGTAAAGATCGTACGGGTCTATTTCACGTCGCAGGTTGGCGACCAGTTCAGCACCGTCGTCGAGCAACCAGGCATGTTTGTCTGTGGATAACTTCGGTTGGAGGATCGCGTACACCTCAGCCAGGTGCACGGCATCTTCAGCGGCGTAGCTTATTTGTGTGTCAGACAGCGGGCGTTGCAACCAGTCGGAGCGTGTTTCGCCCTTGGGTAACTCGATGCCTAGTATTTCCTGAACCAATCGCGAGTAGCCCATGGAGAAACCAAGGTTCAGGTAAGCAGCGGCCAATTGTGTATCGAACAGTGGCGCGGGCAGGCTGCCGGTCAAGCGCAGCAGCACTTCAAGGTCTTCACTGCACGCATGGACCACTTTGATGACGTCGGGATTTTCCAGCAGCGCAGAAAGCGGTGCCCAATCATTGATCAGCAGCGGGTCGATCAGGTAGGCGCGAGCGCCGTCTCCAATCTGCAGCAACGCGGCGATGGGGTAAAAAGTGTCGACCCGCATGAATTCGGTGTCGAGGGCAACGAATGGCAAGGCTTGCCACTCGACGCAATGTTGGGCGAGGCTGGCGTCGTCGCGAATCCAATGAATATCGATGGCCACACGGCTCTCCCTTGAAGAATGGCGCGCAGTATATATCGCATCACTGATTACCGCGCATCCGGACTGCAAGTCTTGAGCAACTTCCTGCGATGCACCGGCTAGAAACAGACCGGTCATCGGATTGAGCCCTACGCTTTCTGCAACACATAAACCCGCCACATGGCGTAGCCGGGTAATACGTCATGGTGACCGAGGATTTGAAAACCCGCAGCGGCGAACTCACTTTCTATTTGCGTACGACTCACCACGAAGCGATTCATCCTCAATACCCCAGGTTCATCCGTCGCCCGAACCCGCTCCAGGCGCTTGCGCCGCCAGGATTTGATATTGCCGTCAACCCACAGTGCGATGATCACCGTGTCTCGGGTGACGCGGTGAAATTCCCGCAGGATGGACGCACGATGAGCTTGATCAGCAACATGATGAAACAGGCGCATGCAAAATATGCAGTCCACGGCGTTAGCCGAGAGCTCAATGGAAAGCGGTGAGGTTTGAAAGGTTTTGATCCGCTTGAGTTTTTCAGCAGGAAACGTTGCTTCACCGATGGCGAGCGCTTCTGTCGAATCATCGCCGGCAAGCACGACGCGATTGCTATGTTCGGTCAAGACAGCCCAAAAGCGACCTGCGCCGCTGGGCAAATCAAGTACCAGCCCCGGCTCACCGGCAGTTTTCAGTGCCCGACGAGCCAATTGCTCGTCACGCCAATGCGCTAAGCGTCCGGAAAATCCATACGGTTGCACAGGCTTGTCGCCATCAGGGCCAGAGCGTAAAGCGTTAACGTTCGGCATGACACTCTGCTTATAAAGTAACCGCTTAATGAAGTGAGACCTTGCCCAAACGCGGTCGAGTCATAAAACTTCCCCAAGTGACAAACCTTAATCAGCTTTGCATCAATTTTTTGTGAAAAGAACGCAGATAAACGTCCGAATGGATTCTTTTTCTGTAGGAAAACATCCCGGCGTACGAGCACACTCCCAGCAGCTAGTGATGCGCGGCAAGCCAAGCCTGCATCTGTTGAATCTCTGGGCCTTGCGACTTGATGACGTTCTCAGCCAGCGTTCGCATCTCCGGGTCTTTGCCATACTTCAACTGAATCTTGGCCATCTCAACGGCGCCTTGATGATGGGCAAGCATTCCCTTGGCAAACGCAATATCCGGGTTTTTTTCCATCATTGAGCCTTGCATTGAGTCATTCATGTGGCCCATCGACGTCATGTACTCGTGTTGCATCGGGCTCATATCAGCCGCCATGAGTGGGCCGGACACGCAGCCAAGCAGGATCAACGCGAAGATTTTGGATTTTTTCATGATCATCTCTGGGGGAGCCTGCGGATTTGAATCCGAAGGCTAAAGCTTGCCACAGGAGGAAGGTCAAGAGGGACCCAGGGTCCAGGCAACTGCGCTTACTTCGGCGCGTATTGCATCTCGCCGCCGCCAAACGACCAGTCTTCGCGATTGACCTCGACCAGGCTGATCCAAACGTCTTCTTTGCGAATGCCGGTTTTCTCGTGAATGCCCTCCGCGACTGCTTTGTAGAAGGCCTTTTTAACTTCAACCGTGCGCCCGGTATTCCACGTCACCTGGATAAACACGATTTTAGAGGTGTAGGTCTGGCCCAGATAACCAGCGGCCGGGTAGATCAGTTCATCACCTGCGTGCCGGTTCACAATCTGAAATTTGTCGTGTTCGGGGACGTTGGCGGTTTGGGTCATGGCGTCGTATACAACATCGCCTATCGCTTTGACGGTTTCAGGCGAGGTGTCTGCAGCTAAGTCAATTCGGGCTAGTGGCATGGTGGGACCTTCAGATCATGGGCAGGAAAGGGGTGTTTCGTTGCAGAGCCAAATCTAATCTCGCGGACGATTATCGACAAGCGTCCAGAGGTTAGCGTTTTTTCGCTGAGCCTCGACCGTTTTAGTCATTGGGCAGAACATAAATCCCCTATAGGACCTATATCGGGAACCAGACGACGCGGTACATCAGACAGACCAACGTGTGGCCTTCGCGAACAAGTTCTCTCCCACCGGATCTCTGAAATGCCCAAATCCAGCGCCATACCAAGAATCTGTAGGACCGAATTTATTCGGGAAGCGGCATTCGCGGTTTGTCTGAAGAACCGAGTTGTCGCCATTCCCGAATGAATTCGATCCCACAGAGGAATGTGAGTTCACGTGAGATTCGCATCAGCAATGATCATTTCAGCGGCCTTTTCAGCAATCATCAGGGTTGGCGAGCAGGTGTTGCCCGAGACGATGTTCGGCATGATCGACGCGTCTACCACCCGCAAGCCTGCAATGCCATGTACGCGCAAGCGCGCATCGACCACTGCGTCACCGCCCTGCCCCATTTTACAGGTGCCGACCGGGTGAAAAATCGTAGTACCGATACTGCGTGCTGCCTGGCGTAACTCTTCTTCAGTTTGCAGGCTGACGCCGGGCAAATACTCCACCGGCTGGAAACTGGCCAATGCCGGAGCAGCGGCAATGCGCCGGGTCAGGCGAATGGCGTCGGCGGCGACTCTCAGGTCTTCATCATTACTCAGATAGTTCGGTCGAATTGATGGCGCATCTTCCATGCGTGCCGAGCGGATCTCCACCGAGCCACGACTCTGCGGACGCAGGTTGCACACCGATGCCGTGAATGCAGCAAAGCTGTGCAGGGGTTCACCGAAGCGCTCCAATGATAACGGCTGCACATGGTATTCAAGATTAGCCGACAGCTGCTCCGGGCCTGACCGCGCAAAGGCGCCCAATTGGCTCGGTGCCATGGCCAATGGACCGCTGCGATTGATCGCATAACGCAGGCCCATGTTCATCTTGCCCCATAGGCTGCCGACCATTTGGTTGAGCGTCTTGCCGTTGCCAATTTTATAGATCAAGCGCAGCTGCAAGTGATCCTGCAAATTACTGCCCACGCCCGGTAACTCATGGCGTACGCCGATGCCGAGCTTTTCCAAGAGAGGTCGCGGCCCGACCCCAGAACGTTGCAGCAGTGCGGGTGAGCCAATCGAGCCACAGCACAACAGGATTTCTCGACGGGCCTGAAAATGCTCCTCCCGCGGCCCGACACGCGCCACCACTGCGCTGGCGCGGCCGTTATCAAACTCAATGCGCGACGCTTCAACCCCCGTCAGCACCGTGAGGTTTTTGCGCTGCACAATGGGCCGCAAAAAAGCTTTCGAGGCATTCCAGCGAACGCCGCGCCGTTGGTTGACCTGAAAGTAACTACAGCCTTCATTGTCGCCGCCGTTGAAATCCTCGACGGAGGCAATGCCAGTCTCCGCTGCGGCATCGCGAAAAGCGTCCAAAATCCCCCATGACAAACGCTGTTGTTCCACCCGCCATTCACCGTCAGCACTGTGCATCGGCGAGTTACCGGCGTAGTGGTTTTCCGAACGTTTGAACAACGGCAAAACATGGTCCCAGTCCCAACCGCTATTGCCCTGCGCCGCCCACGCGTCGTAATCACCAGCTTGGCCACGCATATAGATCATGCCGTTGATCGAAGAGCTACCGCCCAGCACTCGGCCTCGCGGGTAGTTCAGCGCGCGCCCGTTCAGGCCCGGCTCAGCGTCGGTTTTGAAGCACCAGTCAGTTCGTGGATTGCCAATGCAGTACAGATAGCCCACCGGGATATGAATCCAGTGGTAGTTGTCTTGTCCGCCGGCTTCGAGCAGCAGCACTCGGTGCGCAGGGTTTTTTGAGAGTCGATTGGCCAGTAAACAGCCGGCAGGCCCGGCGCCAACAATCACATAATCATAGAGCTCAGCCGTCGCGTGCATGAATCCCTCGCCGATCTTTTTTATTGTTAGCAGCGCCAAGCTATAAGGTGTTTTTGAGCAAAAAGAAAGGCCGCTGCACGTTACCTAGCAGCGGCCTTCTTTAATCGAGGCGAGTCAGATCAGACGATGATCAGACCGAGCGACGACGATAGGTGCGGTAGTTCGGCATCCAGAAGTTACGCTCGATTGCCGCCTGCAGCATCTCTTCCGACGTTTCCAGCGCCAAGCCTTCAGCCTGAGCTTCCTTGGCCACGGCCAAAGCGATCTTGCGGCTGACTGCCTGAATGTCCTTCAGCGGCGGCAATACCGCATCACCCTCACCCGTGACCACTGGCGAGCACTCTGCCAATGCATTGGAGGCAGCCATTAGCATCTTGTCGGTGATGCGCGATGCCTTGCTGGCGATAACGCCCAAGCCAATACCCGGGAAGATGTACGAGTTGTTGCATTGCGCGATATTAATCGTGCGCCCATTGAACTCGACCGGAGCGAACGGGCTGCCGGTAGCAACCAACGCATTGCCGTCGGTCCAACGCAGGATTTCTTCTGGCGTGGCTTCAACTTTCGACGTTGGGTTAGACATCGGCATGATCAATGGCTTGGCGCAATGCTTGTGCATCTCGCGAACCACTTGTTCAGTGAACAGGCCGCGTTGGCCCGAAACACCGATCATCACGGTGGCATTGGCGTTACTGACAACGTCCAGCAAGGTTGGGAACGACTCAGCACCCCAGCTCGCTACGTCAGTGGTTTTCTGTGCCAGACGGGCCTGGAAGTCCAAAAGGCCGTCCATTTTGTCTGTCAGCAAACCGTGACGATCGACCATGAAGATACGCTTACGCGCTTCGCTTTCGCTCAGGCCTTCAATCTTCATTGCAGCAATGATGTGCTCAGCGATACCACAGCCCGCAGAGCCTGCACCCACGAACACCACCACTTGTTGACCAAGGGTTTCGTGCTTGGCTTTACACGCGGCAAGCAGCGTGCCGACTGCCACCGAAGCGGTGCCTTGAATGTCGTCGTTGAAGCAGCACAGCTGGTCGCGGTACTTCTCAAGCAACGGCATCGCGTTAGGCTGGGCGAAATCTTCGAACTGCAACAACACTTCAGGCCAGCGACGCTGAACAGCGTCGATGAACAATGCAACGAAGTCGTTATATTCCTTACCTGTCACACGCTCATGGCGCCAACCCATGTACATCGGGTCGTCGAGCAGTTCTTGGTTATTAGTGCCGACGTCCAGCACGATCGGCAGCGTATAGGCCGGGCTGATCCCGCCGCACGCGGTGTAGAGCGACAGCTTGCCTATGGGAATACCCATGCCACCGATGCCTTGGTCACCCAGGCCGAGAATGCGCTCGCTGTCGGTGACCACAATGATCTTGATCTGGTCTTTGGTCGCACTGCGCAGAATGTCGTCGATGCGGTCGCGTTCTGGATACGAGATAAACAGCCCA
>NZ_JAMFRV010000637.1 GCF_026224925.1 Pseudomonas sp.
CGGCAGCCTGGCCATCGCCCGCCATCCGGGTACAGCGAGCATGGGGACTGTGTTGCTGCTCAGTCTGTTTGCTGTTTTGCTTTCGACGTTCGTCTTTCTTCCAGCCTTGTTGTATAGGCTTCCCAGGCCGGTCCCAGCGTGATCTCACCAGGAGTTTCAGCGATGCCCCTAACAGGTAGAGACGTCATGAGTTGTTTGGCTAAGGTGTGTTTCATAACCAGCGCCGCCCTAATGTCTTTTGTGGCTCAAGCCGCTGATGAAGATCCGTGGGAGGGCGCCAATCGAGTCATTTATCGCTTTAACGACACCCTGGATACCTATGCGCTGAAGCCACTGGCGCAGGGCTATCAGTTCATCACGCCGCAGTTTCTGGAAGATGGCATTCATAATTTTTTCAGGAACGTCGGCGACGTCGGTAATTTGGCCAACGACGTGCTGCAAGGTAAAGCTCACGCTGCAGGTGTCGATACGGCGCGTTTGTTATTGAACACCACGCTGGGTGTGGTCGGGTTCTTCGACGTCGGTACCAGAATGGGTCTGCAGCGTAACGACGAGGATTTCGGCCTTACCCTCGGTCATTGGGGAGTGCCCACCGGCCCTTATGTGATGTTGCCGTTCTTGGGCCCTAGTACCGTGCGCGATGGGATAGCCAAATATCCGGACACGTATGCATCACCGTACCGTTATGTAAACGACATTCCTGTGCGCAACAGCGCTTTTGCTTTGGATATTGTAGATACCCGCGCCAGCTTGCTGTCCAGCGAGAAACTGATCACCGGGGACAAATATACGTTTATCCGTAACGCCTACCTACAGAGCCGGGAATTCAAGGTTAAAAACGGTAAGGTGCAGGATGATTTTTAGGCTGAATCAAGCTTGGGTCGGTAATGGGCTGCCTATGCTTTGTGCTCAGGTGCAAAGCGTTCCAGCACATGCCGCGTGAGGCCATTCGCCAGCTCTTCCTCGGCATAGAACACCGTTCCGATTCCGTCATTACGCAACATCGTCGCCTCTTCTTCGCTGTGCGTTCGCAGCACAATCTCGATACCCGGATTCAGGGTGCGCGCCGTGTCGGTCATTTGCCGCACGATCAATGGATCCAACGTTGCAACCACCAGCATCGAGGCTTTGGCTATATGCGCCTGAATCAGCACAGAAGGATCAGCTGCGTTGCCTGACACCGCTGCCACGCCTTTGCCGCGAAGGTCTTCTACTAGTTCGCGGTTTTGGTCCGCGACAACATAAGGAATGCCTCGCGCCTCCAATGACGTGGCGATACGCCTGCCGATCCGGCCATAGCCTACCAATACAACTTGTCCCTCCAGGTACTTGCTCTCGGTGCTCATGGGTAATTCGGCAAAGGGATCCCCGCGCTGCTCCAGACGGCGCGCGAGTTTCGATCGTCCAAGGATCCAGCGACGTATCGGGCCAATGGCGGAGAACAACATTGGGTTGAGGGTAATGGAGATCAGCGCGCCCGCCAGCACCAGGCTCATGCCTTCGGAGGGGAGCAATCCCAGTGACAGTCCCAATCCCGCCAAAATGAAGGAGAATTCACCGATCTGCGCCAGGCTAGCGGAAACAGTCAACGCGGTGTTTAGCGGGTAGCGAAACACCAGCACCAGCGCGAAAGCCGCAATGGATTTTCCGAAGACAATGATCGCGACCACACCCAGCACACGCCAAGGCTGTTCTAATAGAATCGCGGGCTCGAACAGCATGCCCACCGAGACAAAGAACAGCACCGAAAAAGCGTCACGCAGCGGCAGCGATTCATTGGCTGCGCGGTGGCTGAACTCAGACTCTCGCATCACCATGCCAGCAAAGAACGCGCCCAGGGCGAACGAGACACCGAACAATTCAGCCGCTCCATAGGCAATGCCGATGGGGGCGGCAATCACCGCCAGGGTAAATAACTCGCGTGATCCGGTGCGGGCTATCTGCCACAGCAGCCAAGGCAAAATCCGACGTCCGGCTACCATCATCAGCGCGATGAAGGCCACGACTTCCAATAATGTCTGCCCAATGGTGATCCACAGCGGTTTGGAGGAGGCCATGTCGGGCACTATTGACCCACCTAGCATGCCCGCCAACGGTGGCAGGAGCACCAAGACCAAGACGGTGGCCAGATCCTCAACCACCAGCCAGCCCACCGCAATTCGCCCGTTCATGCTTTCCAGCACGCCCTGTGTTTCGAGGGCCTTTAACAGCACCACCGTACTGGCGCAGGACAGGGATAAGCCGAAAACCAGCGCGCTGCCCAGGCTCCACCCCCACCACCAGGCCGCCAGCATGCCCAGCACGGTGGCCAAGCCCATTTGCACAACGGCGCCAGGGATGGCGATTCGTTTGACCGCCAACAAGTCTTTGAACGAGAAGTGCAGGCCGACGCCAAACATCAGCAACATGACGCCAATCTCGGCGAGTTGTGAGGCCAGATGCACATCGGCCACGAAGCCTGGTGTCCCAGGGCCGATAATGATCCCCGCCGCCAAGTAACCGACCAACGCGGTGATCTTGATTTTCTCGGCCAGGAAGCCAAGGAACAGGGCGACGCCAAAGCCTGCGGCCAGTGTGGTGATCAGAGAAAGGTTATGTTCCATCGTCGATTCCCTTCGTTAAAGCTGCCCAGCGGGATCGGTAGAACAGCAGTCCAGAATAATTGTTACCGGACTTTATCCCGCATCTGCCGGGCGACGGCTTCAGGATTTGAGTTTCTAAATGATTCTGCGGTCCTTGCCTCTGTCAGCCTTACTTCTTTTTTTTGCCCCCACCCAATAACGACCCCATCAAACCGCGTACCAACTCCCTCCCGATCTGATTGGCTGCGGTACGCATCGCGTTTTTCATCGCTTGCCCCGCCAGGCCACCCAAAAAACCTCCCGCCATGTCGGCAAATCCGCCACCCGACGCTTCCTTTGCCGGCGCATCGGTTTGGTCCGGAGCCGCGACCTTGCGCGCCAACAGCATTTCATACGCGGACTCCCGGTCTATGGGCTTGTCATAGCGCCCAGCCAAAGGGGATTGGGCAATCAAAACCGCACGCTCGGCTTCGCTCAAAGGCCCAATCCGCGATTGTGGAGGGGCGATCAATACTCGCCTGACCATTTCCGGTGTCCCGTTGTCCTGCAGTGTGCCCACCAGTGCCTCACCCGTGCCCAATTGCGTCAGCACTGCCAGCGTGTCGAACTCTGGATTGGGGCGAAAGCCATCCGCCACGGCACGCAGGGAGCGCTGCTCTTTACTGGTGAACGCTCGTAGGCCGTGCTGGATGCGCAAGCCCAACTGCGCGAGGATGTTGTCCGGCAAATCGCTTGGTGATTGAGTGACGAAATACACGCCAACGCCCTTGGAACGAATCAGCCGAACGACCTGTTCAAGACGCTCTTGCAGCGCCTTCGGTGTGCCAGCAAACAGCAGATGCGCCTCGTCAAAGAACAGCGCCAGCAGCGGCTTGTCAGCATCGCCACGCTCAGGCAATTGCTCAAACAGTTCCGCCAGCAACCACAACAGGAAAGTGGCGTAAACCTTGGGCGCTTCATGCACGAGGCGACTGGCATCCAGCAGGTGGATACGCCCCCGGCCATCACTATCAAGTTGCAGAATGTCTTGAAGCTGCAGAGCAGGTTCGCCAAACAATGCCTCGGCACCTTGTTGCTCCAGCACTGCCAAACGCCTAAGCAATGCCTGGCTAGATCCGGTCGTCATCAGCGCGCTGTCTTCGCCCAGCAATTGCGGGTGTTCGCGAAGGTGATTGAGCAGGGCCTTGATGTCTTTGATGTCCAGCAGCAACAAACCCTCTCGATCCGCCACCTTGAACGCTGCGTACAACGTCGATTGCTGGCTGTCGGTCAGTTCCAACAAACTGCCTAGCAGCAGCGGGCCCATTTCCGACAACGTGGTGCGTAATGGATGACCGGATTGGCCGTGCACATCCCACAGGGTAACGGGATAGCCTTGGGGGCGATGATTGAGCCACGGCATGCTGGCAATGCGTTCGGCGATTTTACCTTGGGGGTTGCCGGCGGCACCTAGCCCGCACAGGTCACCCTTGATATCAGCGGCGAAAACGGCCACGCCTGCATCGCTGAAGGCTTCGGCCAGACGCTGAAGGGTCACGGTTTTGCCGGTCCCCGTGGCCCCGGCGATCAAGCCATGACGATTTGTCAGCCGTAGCGCTTGGCCAATGGGTTGCCCATCAAGGCTGGCGCCGAACAGAATTTGTTGAGAGTCAGGCATGTGATCTCCGTGCAAAAGTGATCGAAATTCATGAAAGCCTCCAGCATCGGCGCGCCGAACCACCCGAAGTGCGGGCAACAGAGGGCTGAAAGAAATCGACCTCCTTCACTTTAGCCCACGCTTGGTCAGGCGTTGATCTGTGCGCCAACCGGCGCTTATGCCTTCATGAACGTCACGCTGATCTGCAATTTCAAGACACTACAGGTTAGAGGCTTTAATCAAGCATTCGCGAAAATCCAGGATTGTGGTGTCCACGTAGGGTTCATCGCGCCAGCAAATGCCGATGTAGCCTTCGGCGTTCATTTCAAAATCCAGGACTTTTACCAGTCCATTGCGGCTGAAATGCTCAGCAACCCTGCCGGAG
>NZ_JAMFRV010000638.1 GCF_026224925.1 Pseudomonas sp.
AGCGAGCACGCTGCTGTCGCCAGGATCTCGCTCGAAACTTTCAGCGGACGCAATTGAGCAAAGGATTTCTGCTCAAGACTTTCTTCAGTTCCCTGCATTCTTTACTACCTCGCAGGATGCCTGGACGCCTTTCAACGACGACATCTACATCCGCTATAAAAGCATTTTGTGGCGATGGACATTGCCCTGTCACAAGCCGTAACTACTGATTACCACGGTGAGCCTTCAAAATCACCTTCGAGACGGGCGACTACCTGATCTATCTGACCCATCGTGACGATGCAGTTGTGCTGATCAACGAGCCTCCCCAGAATGTGGTGGGTATATAAACCACCCTGGTGACTTTGTTGGCGTGGGCGCTTTGGTTCGAAAGCGGATAGCCTCCACCAGTAGCAGATGACGCTCGCTCGTCGACAATACGGTGGCCATGCCCAAGTCTCATGAGGCTAGGGTAAAAATCTGTTAGCAGACGGAAGACGCCTTACGCTGCGACGAAGCAATTCCTTCACCGCTGCCCGTTACGAGCGACTGCTATCGGCCGATTCTGAGCGCGACACGCAGCCAAAAAAATATCCGTAGGCCAAAGACCTACGGATAGTTAACTACTCAGTTATCGAAACCTTGCTGCGGGCTAGCATCGCTAGCTCGTCCATTATCACACGGCGTTTGTCAAAAGTCGGTTCGAAAATATGCTCCCTCCGCTTTGCCCTGCCGGTTGGTCGGCTACGGCCCACAGGACCTGCGCAGTTTCAGCTCTTGGGCCAGCCGCCGCCAAGTGCTCGGTACAGTTGCACACGATCAAGCGCAGCTTGCGTAACGCTATCGACCAGGTCGCTTTGGGTCTTCAGCAGCGCGCGCTACCCAACACGTTGATGAAATCTACAGCGCCCTGGCCAAGGATTTGTGCGACGCACTTTCTGACTCGAAAACTCAACGGGGTGAGCGCAGAAATGAGCTTGAACGTGCTCATCAGTCATCCATGCCCAATAGTTTGCTGATGTCACGACCCGGTTCTGCGTCGGAGCCATAGGCAAAATCACCCTGACGTTGGCGCTCGGCCAATTGCTCCATCTGGTAGCGGTAGCGGGTGCCAGGTGTATCGAAGCGTGAATGCATGTCCCGGCGCTCGCTCTGTTCGAAGTAGCGCTGGTTTTGCGGACGCACCACCGAATTGTCCTGCGGCTGGATGATGTAATTGATCCGCGGCATGACGTAACGGAACGGCGCCGGTGCCGCAGTGGTATTGAAGGTCACGTCGCAACGCGAGCGATATTTGCCTACCGGCAGGAACGGCTGGAGGTTGGGTACGTCGTAGCCTGGCCGAAAGCGTGGATACGACACACAGACATTGCTGCGCAGATGGATGTGCAGCACCGCGCGGAAATCCTGGAACTTGGCCCGCACACCACCCACCCAACGCATGATGGGCGCGACCGATTTGTGCGCCACGGTGCGGGTCCGGGTGACGGTTTCGGAGGTCCATTCCACCTCGACCACATCGGAGTCGGAAATACCGTCGCCAATGGTGTTGGCATGAAGGAAGTCGGCGTGGGTGAGGTCGATGAGGTTTTCCACCGACAACGCCGAGCTGGCATCAAAACGCACGGTACGTTGGGTGTAGCCGGGAATGTCGCCGTCGATGGGCAGAAATGGAATGTGCGGCAACAGCAACGCATCAGCGGCATCAGGATTGCCGTACCACGCCCAGATATAGCCGTAACGCTCGACCACCGGGTAAAAACCGGAGCCGCCGGTGAAGGCGCTGGTGGCTTGGCGCAAGGCTTGCAAACGTTCGGGATGGAACTCGGCGGCTTTGGGCTGGCCATTCTCGCGCCACAGGTAATAGGGCTGTGAATGGACAATCCGACGAATCGGCCGGGCGCCCACATCGCGGCTATGGGACACCGGAAACCAGGCATCGCGCAGGTCGTAGTTGATCGGCGTCCAGTCGGAACGCAGCTTGCGGGGAATATCGAGCGGCTGAGCATTACTCAACGCAGGCACGGGGTGCATAGGAGCTTCTCCTTGTTCCAAGGGTAAAAGGTTCTAGCGTCAACGATTCAAGGGTCAAAGGCCCAGTCAAACGGCTGCGCGAACTGGAATCAGCACCTGATCGCGCAGGGCCGCCAGGTCTCGTGAAGGGGCGACGAGAAGGGCGGCGATGGCCGCGCCATCGATCTGCGAGCGCACCGTGAAGGGCAGTCGATTGACCGCACGGGCTGCACGCCAGCGCAATGGAGCCTTGGCAATGCGGTTGTTGTGCATGAAGCCACGCCAACACAAGCTGGTGGTGCCGCGCCGATTTGCACCGGAGGCGATGAACAGCGTACTCAGCTGAACCTCTTCTTCACTCAGCAGATCCACGCGGATGCCGCCGCCGGTCAGGGGCACCGCTGTGCGCACGATCAGCGGGTAATCGATAACGAAGTTCGACGGCAATATCTGGGTGGTCCAGACCGCGCCGCGATCAAGGACCAGACGGCCATTCTCAGGCCGTGGATCGCCCAGGAAGAAGTCGGTCATGCGCACGCTTTGAAAATCCAGCAGGCATTCGGGCCCGTCGAGCATCGCGGCCAGGTACTGGTCATGGGTCATGTTGACGATGGTCGAACCGGTGTATTCGCGGCCTTTGGGACAGTAATCGGCACTGGGCAGCTCGCCGCACGGATCACCTTCACCCAGCCAGACATGCACGAAACCATTGGCCTCGGCCACGGGAAAGGCTCGGGCGCCATAGCGTTGAGGAACCTTTTCGGTGGCGTGCAGATTCGGGATTTGTGTGCAAGAACCGCTAGCGCCATCAAAGGTCCAGCCGTGATAGCCACATTGCAGACCGGACTTCACCACAATGCCGAGCGACAGCGGTACGCGACGATGCGGGCAACGGTCCTCCAGGGCGAATGCCTGGCCTTCGGCATTGCGAAACAGCACCAATTCTTCCCCACCAAAGGCCACGGCCAAGGGTTTTTCACTGTTCACGGACTCTGACAGGGCCGAAGCCCACCATGCATTGGTCGTCACCGGGTAACCTCTATTTTCTTTTTGTTGTTTTAGGTTTGCGCACGCAAAGTTCGGTCTTTGCGGGAGAGGAAAGCTAGATAATGTTAGCTCGACGGAGGCAGGCTGACAACGAAAGATGGACATAATTATTAAATATGTTCAATTTATCTAGCTCGTCGGGGCCGGGCAAGGCCCTAAAGTGCGCGACTTCAGGTGCTGACACTCATTTGACCTAGCGTAAAACGATTTATCCGGCCACGGCGAGTTGACAATCTGTCGGCTCTGGCGAAAAGCGACGGGTCATCCCAATCACCTTTAACGATAAGCAAAGGGAAACGAAGTGCCGAAATTAGTCTTTAGAAATACCGATGGCAGCGAGCAGACCGTAGAGGCCAATGTGGGTGCGAGCATCTTGCAAACAGCGCTGAACAACGGCCTGACTGGCGTGCTGGGCGATTGCGGTGGCGCTTGTCAGTGCGCGACCTGTCACGTCTATATCCTCGAACCTGGCCTCGAGCAATTGCCGCCCATGGATGGCATGGAAGAGGAAATGCTCGATTGCGCCGCCTCTCCACGCCTAGCGCAAAGCCGACTGGGGTGTTGTGTCACGATCAGGGACGAACATGACGGGATGGTGGTGCAGTTTCCGCCCACACAGGTCTGAGGGCGCTTTTGCGATTGAACCTTGCACGGAGAAAGTTAGCCAAGATTCGCGCCGAGGCAGTGACGACTCATCACCGGGCGCGGCAATGCTATCCCTTTCGCCCGCTGTACCGACCGCCCCGCTAGTTGATACGAGGATGCTGTTGCACCAGATGGTCACGCTTGGCTTGCAGCTCGGCGATTTCTATGTCGATGTCTTCGATCTTCTGTTCGATGTTGTCGTGATGCTCCTGCAGCAGCTCCCGGGCTTCCTCGATGTCGGAAGCCGCTGGGGCCGCGCCGCGCAGTGGTTGGTTTGCCGTTTCTTTCATCGAGATGCCGGTAATCAGGCCGATGACGGCGACCACCATCAGGTAGTAGGCAGGCATGTATAAGTTGTTGGTGCTTTCCACCAGCCAGGCCGCTGCAGTCGGGGTCAGGCCGGCGATCAGCACCGAGATATTGAAGGCGCTGGCCAGGGCGCTGTAGCGGATGTGAGTGGGGAACATCGCGGGGAGGGTGGAGGCCATCACACCGATGAAGAAGTTGAGCAGTACGGCCAGTATCAGCAAACCGCCGAAAACCAGCCCGAGCTTGCCGCTGTTGATTAGCATAAAGGCTGGAATGGCGAGGCAGAACAGGCCGACGCTGCCGGTGATGATGAATGGCCGCCGGCCAACCTTGTCGCTTATGAACCCGAACAGGGGCTGAACGAACAGCATCCCGACCATGATGGCGATGATGATCAGCACGCCACTGCTTTCGCTGTAGTGCAGGTCGTGTGACAGGTAGCTCGGCATGTAGGTGAGCAGCATGTAGTAGGTGACGTTGGTTACTATCACCACGCCGATGCAAGTCAGCAGGCTGCGCCAGTACTTCGTGGCCACTTCCTTGAACGACACTCGGGGACCTGCCGCCAAGCCTTCGCGATCGCCCTGTTCGAGTTTCTCGACATGCTGCTGAAAGGCCGGGGTCTCTTCGAGCGCATTGCGCAAGTAAAGTCCGAGCATACCTAAGGGCAGGGCGAGGAAGAATGGCAGACGCCAGCCCCACTCAAGGAGCCTCTCTTCGCCCAGGATAGTGGAGATCAGCACCACCACGCCTGCGCCGAGGACGAAGCCGGCGATCGAGCCGAAATCCAGCCAACTGCCAAGGAAGCCGCGCTTGCGGTCCGGGGCATATTCGGCGACGAAGATCGAGGCGCCGGTGTATTCGCCGCCCACCGAGAAGCCTTGGGCCATTTTGGCCAGCAGCAGCAGGACAGGTGCCCAGATGCCAATTGAGGCGTAGGACGGAATCAGCCCTATGGCGAAGGTGCTAAGCGACATGATCACGATAGTTGCCGCCAGGACTTTCTGTCGCCCGTAACGGTCACCCAAAGCCCCGAAGAACAGGCCACCCAACGGCCGAATCAGGAAGGGCACCGAGAAGGTGGCCAACGCCGCGATCAT
>NZ_JAMFRV010000639.1 GCF_026224925.1 Pseudomonas sp.
CTCATGTTTTCCTGGCCGCCCGCGATGATGACGTCGGCGTCGCCACAGCGAATCGCCTGGGTCGCCAAGTGCAGTGCTTTCAAGCCTGAACCGCACACTTTATTCAGGGTCATGGCGGGAACGGCGAACGGCAGACCGGCCTTGATTGCTGATTGACGAGCAGGGTTTTGCCCAGCGCCAGCGGTCAGCACCTGGCCCAAGATTACTTCATCGACTTCGGCTGGATCGAGGCCGGTTTGTGCCAGCAATTGACGAATCACGGCAGCGCCCAAATCCACTGCGGAAATATTAGCTAAAGCACCTTGGAATGCACCGACTGCGGTACGGGTAGCAGCAACAATGACGACGTCTTGCATGGCAGGCTCCTCATAATTATTAAAATTCGCGCGGGGCTATGTTCGGTCGGCCCCTTTCGCTGCGGCGTTGGCTGTGACAAAGGCGCACATGTTGTCACATATCGCCGGGTTGGTTCCAACTGCGAACGGAATAGTCACCTAGTGGGTGTAGGCCAAACCCATGCGTCGATGCGCACGTTGAACCGAGCCATTGCGCATCGCCCAGCGCAATACCGGCGCGCTACGTTTGACACTGGCGCGAATCAAGCTGCGCTGCAGCGGGCTCTGATGCAGGTCAAACAGGCCGCTGGCCCAGACCGGCAACAACTCGATGCCTGCTTGCATCATCAACGCGCCAAAGGGTTTTGCCAGTCGACTCGGCGCGGGTGCATCGCGCAGCAGGCGCAGCACTTCGCGGCTGCGATCATCACACACCAACTGCGGGCGCATGCGTTCGAGGTAATCAGCCACCGCTTGGCGCGAGCGCGGTACGTCGCGGGCGCCGAGGCGTTCGGCAATGGTGGCGACTTCTGCGTAGTACGTGTCTTGGTCGGCTGTAGAAAGATCTGGATTGCGGTAGCGCAAATGAGCCCCCAGAAAACTGCTGACCTCGGCAACGTGTACCCACGTCAGCAAATCCGGATCACTGGCCGCATACGGGCGGCCATCAGGTGCGGTGCCGGTCACTTGCAGGTGAATGGTGCGAACCTTCTCTATCAGCCAGTTGGCGTCTTGGGTCGAGCCGAATGTAGTGCCGGCAATGAACTGCCCAGTGCGCCGCAAGCGCCCCATCATGTCCTGACGAAACGTCGAATGATCCCAGACCCCGGCCAGCGCCAGCGGGTGGAGCGCTTGCAGTAACAACGCACTGATCCCACCAATCAACATGCTGCTGAAATCGGCATGCACCTGCCAGCAAATCGCCTGGGGGCCAAACAAGCCGGGATCCCCCTTGGGATTTTCCAGGTCTAGTTGACCCAGCGACAATCCGGTCAGGCTCATGACTTGGGTTTCGATGCGGCTACGAATGAATTCCATGGGGTCTCGGCAGTTAACGGTTCAAACGTTTATCGATAAGTCCTTCGACCACACTCGGGTCGGCCAAGGTCGAAGTATCTCCCAGGCTGTCCAATTCGTTGCAGGCTATCTTGCGCAAAATTCGACGCATGATCTTACCCGAGCGGGTTTTCGGCAGCGCCGATGCCCATTGAATCAGTTCCGGTTTGGCGAAACTGCCAATTTCTTTGGTGACGTGCGCCAACAACTGTTTTTTCAACGCGTCGTCCGGTTCTACTCCGTTCATGGGCGTGACGAATGCATAAATGCCCATGCCTTTCACATCGTGGGGATAACCCACCACCGCAGCTTCAGCGATGCTGTCGTGCAGCAGCAGGGCGCTTTCAATTTCTGCGGTACCGATGCGGTGTCCGGACACATTGATCACATCGTCCACGCGACCAGTTATCCAGTAATCGCCATCTTCATCGCGACGTGCGCCGTCGCCGGTAAAATAGTAGCCGGGATAGGGCTTGAAATAGGTCTCGACCATGCGCTGCTGGTCGCCATAGATGCTGCGAATTTGCCCCGGCCAACTGGCCTTGATTGCTAGCAAGCCGCTGCCAGCGCCGCTGATTTCCTTGCCTTGCTCATCCAGCAGTACCGGTTGTACACCAAACATTGGACGTGTCGCGCAACCGGGTTTGAGCTGCCGGGCGCTGATCAGCGGCGTAAGCATGATGCCGCCGGTTTCGGTCTGCCACCACGTATCGATAATCGGGCAGCGTTCTTTTCCTACGTGATGGAAATACCATTCCCACGCTTCCGGATTGATCGGTTCGCCGACACTGCCCAGCACACGCAGGCTTTCTCGGGAGGTGCTCAGCAGCGGCATCGGCCCCTCGCGCATCAGTGCACGCAAGGCCGTGGGTGCTGTGTAGAAAATATTGACTTGATGCTTGTCGATGATTTGCCAAAAACGCGAAGCGTCCGGATAGCTCGGCACACCTTCAAAGATTAATGTCGTCGCGCCGTTAGCCAATGGGCCATAAACGATGTAGCTATGCCCTGTGACCCAGCCCACGTCGGCAGTGCACCAGAAGATTTCGCCCTCGCGATAGTCGAACACATGCTTGAAGGTCATCGCTGCTTGCAGCAAATAGCCGCCAGTGGTGTGCAGTACGCCCTTGGGTTTGCCAGTGCTGCCCGAGGTGTAGAGAATAAATAGAGGGTCTTCGGCGTCCATCGGCTCAGGAGGGCAGTCGTCGCTGGTGCCGTGCATGGCGTCGTGGTACCAGATATCCCGACCGGTCACCCAGTCGACGTCACCTTGAGTTCGTTCCACCACCAGCACGGTGTGCACGTCGGGGCAACTGTGCAGTGCGGTGTCGACGTTCTGTTTTAGCGCAATATATTTACCGCCGCGGACGCCTTCATCAGCGGTGATCACAACCCGGCAGTCCGCATCGAGAATACGGTCACGCAGCGAGTCCGGCGAAAACCCGCCGAACACCACTGAATGCACCGCGCCGATCCGCGCGCAGGCCAACATGGCATAGGCGGCTTCAGGAATCATCGGCATATAGATGCACACCCGATCACCTTTTTGCACGCCGCGGCTCTTGAGTACGTTGGCCAGACGGGCCACGTTGTTGTGCAGTTTTTTGTAGGTGATTTCAGCTGATTCGGAAGGGCTGTCGCCCTCCCAAACAATAGCGATCTGCTCGCCCCGACTTTCTAGATGGCGGTCGATGCAGTTATAGCTGACGTTTAATTCTGCGCCTTTGAACCAGCTAGCCTGCCCGGTTTTCAAATCCGACTGCTGCACCTGCTGCCAAGGTTTTGACCAATCGAGAAAGGCCTTAGCCTGTTCACCCCAGAACGCATCGGGATTTTCGACTGATTGTTGATACAGCCGCTGGTAGTCATCAGGGCTTAACTGCGCCGCTTTGCGCACGGCGTCGGCGATGGGGAATTTGCTGATATCGAACATGAACACTTCCTATTCTTGTTGACCCAACATTTCATCAGGGTGCGCTTTGGACGGAAGCGATTCAAGTGGATAGGTTCGGTGTTAGAAAGTTCAGGCAATAAAAAACCCGCCGGCTCTGACGAGGGGCGGGTTCGGCTAGACAGGCTTAGGATCAGCCGCGGTGACGACCACGGAAATAGTTGATCAGGCCCTGAGTGGATGCGTCATCAGCCGGCGCTTCCTCACTGCCGGTCAGGCGGTTGTAGACGCCTTTGCCCAGTTCCTTGCCCAATTCCACGCCCCATTGGTCAAAGGCATTGATGCCCCAAATGACGCTCTGGACGAAGACTTTGTGCTCGTACATCGCCACTAACGCACCTAGGCGGCGAGGGCTGATGCGTTCAACCACCAACGTATTGCTTGGACGGTTGCCCGGAATCACTTTGTGCGGCGCAAGTTTTTGCACCTCTTCTTCGTCCATGCCTTTGTCGCGCAACTCGGCTTCAGCTTCGTTGTGGGTCTTGCCCATCATCAACGCTTGGCTTTGCGACAGGCAGTTGGCGTACAACCATTGGTGGTGATCGGCGACCGGGTTGAAGCTGACAATCGGCACGATGAAGTCGGCCGGGATCATTTGGGTGCCTTGGTGCAGCAACTGGTGGTAAGCGTGTTGACCATTGCAACCGACGCCACCCCAGATCACCGGGCCCGTGTCGGTGGACACCGGCGTGCCGTCCTGACGGACGCTTTTGCCGTTGGATTCCATGTCCAGCTGTTGCAAGTGCTTGGTAATGTTGCGCAGGTAGTGGTCGTACGGCAGGATCGCGTGGCTTTTCGCGCCCCAGAAGTTGCCGTACCAAACACCGAGCAGGCCCAACAGCACTGGCATGTTCTGTTCGAAAGGTGCGCTTTGGAAATGCTGGTCCATGGAGGAGGCGCCGGACAACAGCTCCTTGAAGTTGGACATGCCGATGGCCAGAGCAATAGGCAAGCCAATGGCTGACCAGAGCGAGTAACGACCGCCAACCCAGTCCCACATCGGGAAGATGTTTTCTTCGCGGATACCAAAGGCAACCGCTGCCGCGTTGTTGCTGGAAACTGCGATGAAGTGGCGATACAGCTCAGCCTCTGAACCACCCTGCGCCAAGTACCAGGCGCGAGCAGCTTGGGCGTTTTTCAACGTTTCCAGCGTGTTAAACGACTTCGACGACACGATGAACAGCGTGGTCTCGGCGCGCAACTTCATCGTCAGCTCATGGAACTCACTGCCGTCGATGTTGGCCAAGTAATGGCAGCGAACGCCTTTTTGTGCGTAGGACAGTAGCGCTTCGGACACCAGTTCAGGGCCGAGGAACGAACCACCGATACCGATGTTCACGACATCAGTGATCGGTTTCTCGGTGTAGCCGCGCCATAGCCCATCATGGATACGGCCCACCAGATCAGTTATCTGGTTGAGCACTTTATGCACTTCAGGCATCACGTTGACGCCGTTGACCGACAACTTGTCGCCAACCGGGCGGCGCAGTGCGGTGTGCAACGCTGGACGACCTTCTGAAGCATTGACGATTTCGCCGTCGAACAGCGCTTTGATCGCGCCCTTCAGGTCGACTTCGTTGGCCAGGTTCACCAGCAGGTCGCGGGTCTCAGGGGTGATCAGGTTTTTCGAGTAATCGAGGAACAGCCCACAGCTACTAAGGGAGAACTCATTGAAGCGCTGGGGATCTGCGCTGAACGCTTCGCGCATGCTGAAATCCTGCATGGCTTCACGGTGTTGGGTCAGCGCCTGCCAGGCGGGTAGGGTGGTCACGTCGAGAGGAGTGCGGTAGTACGCCATCGCTGCGGATTTCCTTGAACTTGAACTGCCTTTTGGGCACTAAAAAAGCCCGGACGGTGTATGAAGAGTCGAAGCACGATCACTGTGCACATCCAGGCAGCCGAACACTAACCCCAGTCTGCTCGCCTGTCTGCGCCTTGTTTGACCTGTGGTCGGTACTTTTTCACACCTCCGTGGCGGGGCTTCCCAGTGGGTCGTTGTCTTTACGGTGTCGAACAGAAAATCAGGCTACCTGTACCGGTATGGCATTGCTGGTGTGGCTAAGTTCATTGCCGGGCGCCATATACAGCATCCGCGGTTTGAAATTGAGCAGCTCTGCTTCGTTGTAATGAGCATAGGCCGCGATGATGACACGATCACCCACTTTCGCTTTATGCGCAGCGGCGCCGTTGACTGAAATCATCCGTGAGCCTTCTTCACCACGAATAGCGTAGGTGGTGAAACGCTCGCCATTGTCGATGTTGTAGATCTGGATTTGTTCGTACTCGCGAATCCCGGCCAGGTCGAGCCATTCGCCGTCGATGGCGCAAGAGCCTTCGTAGTCGAGTACAGCATGGGTCACCTCGGCACGGTGCAGCTTGGCCTTGAGCATGATTGCGTGCATGTTTATTCCTTGGTCAGGTGCAGATTGTCGATCAAACGGGTAGTACCCTGGTACGCCGCGGCCATGATCACTAAGTCGTGATCAGCCGCTGTGGTGGGGAGCAGGGTGGTCGCGTTGCGAACTTCAAGATAGTCGAGGCGGAAATGTGCGGCCTCTATCAACTTCTGGCCTTCGGCACGTAAACGCTGCACATCGTGCTCGCCACGCTGAATACCGTCGGCGATGAACTTGATGGCGCGATACAGCGCTGGTGCGGCCGCACGCTGTTCGTCAGTCAGGTAAATGTTACGTGACGAGAGTGCTAGGCCATCAGCGGCGCGTACGGTCGGTTCACCAATGATCTGGATCGGCATGTTCAGGTCGCGAACCAGCGCACGAATGACTGCCAACTGCTGGAAGTCTTTTTGGCCAAACACTGCCAGGTCAGGCTGAACCATGTTGAACAGCTTACTGACGACGGTGGCCACGCCTTCGAAATGGCCGGGGCGACTGCCACCGCACAGCCCTTCAGATAGATGCGGGACACTGACTCGTGTTTGGTATTCCATGCCATGGGGATACATTTCATCCACCGAGGGCGTGAATAACAGGTGGCAACCAGCTTGCAGCAGGGCTTCCTGATCGGCAGGCAGCGTCCTCGGATAAGTGGCCAAGTCTTCGTTGGGGCCAAACTGCAGCGGGTTGACGAAGATGGTTGCTACGACGAAGTCAGTGCGTTGCGCAGCCTTGAGCACCAGTGCGGCATGGCCGCTGTGCAAGTTGCCCATGGTCGGCACCAGGCCGATGCGTTTGCCTTCGCTACGTGCCCGAGCGATGGCTGCGCGTAGTTCGCGGACAGTTTTTACTGTGTTCATGCCGAAAATCCGTGTTCAGTTGCAGGAAAACTCACGTCTTTGACCGCGGCGACATAAGCCTGCAGCGCCGACTGTATGTCCGGTTGGCCGGCCATGAAGTTCTTCACAAACTTGGGCACCCGTCCGGTAATGGAGAGGCCGAGCATGTCGTGCAGCACCAGTACTTGGCCGTCGGTTGCGCTGCCAGCGCCAATCCCGATCACCGGTACTTTGACCGCTTGGGTGATTTCTTGTGCCAGCTCGCTGGGTACGCACTCAAGCAGGATCATGGCTACGCCGGCTTGCTCGAGCGCGATGGCATCGGCGCGCATCTGACGCGCTTGTGCTTCAAGGCGACCCTGCACTTTATAGCCGCCGAGGATATTGACCGACTGCGGGGTCAAACCCATGTGCGCACACACCGGGATACCGCGCTCGGCCAGCAGCTTGATGGACTCGGCCAGCCAGGCCGCGCCCTCGACTTTGATCATGTGCGCGCCGGCTTGCATCAGTTGCGCACTGTTGGCAAAGGTTTGTTCGAGGGTGGCGTACGCCATAAACGGTAGGTCAGCGAGGATCAACGCGCCCTGGTTACCGCGTTTGACGCAGGCGACGTGGTAGGCCATCTCGGCATTGGTCACCGGCAGTGTGCTGTCGTGGCCCTGCAGGACCATGCCCAGCGAGTCGCCGATCAACAATATTTCGACACCGGCCTGGCTGACAGCGTGAGCAAAGGTCGCGTCATAGCAGGTCAGCATGGTGATTTTTTCACCTTTCTGCTTGAGGCTTTGCAGGGTCGTCAGGGTTATGTCTGGCATGAAGAAAATCCTCGTTCAGGCGCTGTGAAACTACTGCGAGCAACGCATGAGATCATCTGGAAAAACAGGCACACCGTCGTATGCGGTGTTTTGCAAAGGCCTGATTCGCGCCCTTTTGCCGAGTGATCGGCAGCGGGACGCCTATCTTCGTGATGAGGGGGCACGAAGTCAATTACAGGTGTTACCGTTTGAGTATCTGTTACCGCAGGTGGGCCTTGCGCGGTAACTGTCCACTACGTTGAAACTGGGGTTTTACAGGCGTTCGAGGCCAACGAAAGGGCAGTCTTCCAGGAGTTGATCAAGGGCGCGGCCATCGGCCAGTTGCAAGTGCGGAGCCAGTTCCGCCAAGGGGTACAGGACAAAGGCACGGGCTTGCAGGTGATAGTGCGGCACTTTAAGCCGGGGCTCATCGATCAGTCGGTCGCCGAACAGCACGATGTCCAGGTCCAGTGTTCTAGGCCCCCAGCGCTCATGGCGTTCGCGCCCCTGATCCAGTTCGATGGCTTGTAGCGCATCAAGCAACGCAAGGGGCTCGAGATCGGTATTCAGGGCGGCCACAGCGTTGGTATAGCGGGGTTGGCCCGGTAGTAGCGAGTCACTGGCGTAAAAAGACGAAACGCCTACCCATTCGGATGACGCCAATTGCGCCAGTGCTTTAAGGGCATTGCGCAATTGTTCGGCCGGGTCAGCCAGATTGCTGCCCAGTCCGATATAGACACGCTCCATGGTCAGTCGCCTGAGGTCATCGGTGCGTCGCTGGCATTGTGTTTACGTTTGCTGCTGCTACGACGGCGTTTGCGCGGGGCTGCACCGGTAGCGTCGGACTTGTTGCCCAAATCGCGAATCATGTTGCGGCGAACGCTTTCGTTGCCTTCCTGATAATCGGTCCACCAATCGCCAAGGCCATCGGTTTCCTCGCCCGCGATTTCGCGCAGCAACAGGAAGTCGTAGCCAGCGCGGAAACGTGGGTTATCGAGCAGCAGGTCGGCGCGCTTTCCGGTACGGCGCGGCAAACGCTCCTGCATATCCCATATTTCGCGAATTGGCATGGTGAAACGTTTTGGAATCGCGATACGTTGGCATTGCTCGACGATCAACTCGTGCGCGGCTTCTTGCATGGCCGGAATCGGCGGCATGCCGCGTTCCTGCAAGCGAAGCACCTTAACGGGCAGGGCAGGCCACAGCATGGCGGCGAACAAAAAGGCTGGGGTGACCGGCTTGTTCTGCGAAATGCGCAGGTCGGTATTGGCCAGTGCTTCGCTGATCAGCGTATGGGTGTACGTAGGGTTCATTTCCAGCGACTTAGCGCTGGCCGGGAATAACGGCTCGAACAGTTCGAGATCAACCAACATCTCAAACGTGGGTTCGGCGTAACCGGATAAAAACAGTTTCAGGACTTCTTCGAACAAGCGTGCGGAAGGAATATCCCGCAGCATCGGCGCCAACTGCCGAATCGGCGTGGCACTGTGTTTTTCGATACCGAAATCCAGCTTCGCAGCGAAACGCACCGCGCGCAGCATACGCACAGGGTCTTCTTTATAGCGCTGCTCAGGGTCACCTATCAGGCGAATTAAGCGATTGCGGATGTCGTGTACGCCGTTGGCGTAGTCGAGAACGCGTTCGGTCACCGGATCGTAATACAGCGCGTTGATCGTGAAATCGCGACGTTGGGCGTCTTCTTCAAGGGTGCCGTATACGTTGTCGCGCAGGATCCGTCCGCTTTCGTTGCGTGAAGACTGGTTGCTGTCTTCCTCTTCATCGTCTTGCGGATGATTGGCGCGAAAGGTCGCAACCTCAATGATTTCCCGGCCGAAATGAACGTGGACCAGTTTGAAGCGCCTACCGATCACTCGGGCATTGCGAAATTCTGCGCGCACTTGTTCCGGCGTAGCGCTGGTGGCGACGTCGAAATCCTTGGGCGTGATGTTCAGCATCATGTCACGCACACAGCCGCCGACCAGATAGGCCTGATAGCCAGCGGTTTGCAGGCGCTCGACAATGTTGACCGCGTAACGACTGAATTGGCCGCGTTGCAGCGAATGTTGGCTGCTGGTAAGCACTTCAGGCGTGCTGCGTATGTGTTGCGTTTGTTGCGGCCGACGCAACGGCGAGCGGACTGACTGGAACAGCTTTTTCAGCATGGGATGCACTGTTTGGAGGAATATTCGGCCAAAAATAAGAATGACCGCATGATGGGCGGGGATTCTAGCATTTAGTCGGGGGATGGTGTAGGAAGCTGCGCATAGCGGCTGTCTGAGCGGGTTTCAGGTGTTTAGGGCGGGGGATGACAGAAGCTACTGGGGGAGCCGAAGCTCCCCCAAAGTGTTTGCGCTTTATTTTTATTATGGTGTCGGGCTTTTTGTTTTTGTTAAGTGCCCAATCCACAGGCTTTCACCTGCGAAACCTCCCAATCGGGAGTCAAGAGCAAACGGATTGCTTTGGTCGCTGCGTTGCAATGATCATTCGATCCAACCAGTTCAGGCGCTACCTTAGGGTAGTTTTTATAGTTCTCAGCCTGGTCGTGGGGCAAGCCCCAAATACAACTCCTCTCCAAAAGAATCAGTTAGCTGCGCCTCCGCCGTCTTGTTTTTATTATGCGTGAGTCGATTCGTCTTATTTTTATTATGGTGTCTTCAATGCTTTTTATTGTTCTTGTACTAGAGATATAGCAGGACCTGTGCCAACTTTTGAAATCCCTTTAAAACCGGGGGCTGGAGCAAGATCGAGGTTTTTGATGGGCATAAAAAAGCCGGGCTTTCGTTACCTTAAGACCCGGCTTTTGTTACGCAATAGAAGTGAGGTAACAGTTGCTCCACGCGTGGAGCAGCGCGGGCCAGAGCCTCGCGCAGTTTTGTTACCTCAGCTTTCGCTGGCTACGCTGGTTTTGCGCCGCGGGATGCCCAAGCGCTGGCGACGTTCCCACAGACATTTACGGCTGACCCCAAGTTTGCGAGCCAATTCGGTCTCGGTCATGTGGTCCTGGTGCTCTAGTACGAAGTGCTGGAAATAGTCTTCCAGCGATAAATCTTCGGTGGGCTCATGGCTGGTTGAGCTGTTCGAACCTTGCTGCGGACCCAGACCGATGAAGTCCTCGTCATCAAGATCGCTCAGCTCTATATCGATGCCCAACAGCTCGGCAGAGATTTCCGGGCTTTCGCACAGAATCACCGAGCGCTCGATAGCGTTTTCCAGTTCGCGAACGTTACCTGGCCAGGTGTAATGACGAATCGCTTGCTCAGCGTCGGGTGCGAATTTCAAGTCAGTACGACCAACCTTCGCGCTTTGCCGGGCCAAAAACGAGTGGGCGATTTCAAGCACGTCAGCACCGCGCTCACGCAACGCCGGTAATTTCAGTGCAATAACATGCAGGCGGTAATACAAGTCTTCACGGAATTGGCCGACTTTAGCCAGGCTCTTGAGGTCCCGGTGAGTCGCAGCGATCAAGCGTACATCGACCTTTTGCGATTGCACCGAACCCACACGGCGAATTTCACCTTCTTGAAGCACTCGCAGCAAGCGTGCCTGCGCTTCGAGCGGTAACTCACCGATCTCGTCCAGGAACAGCGTGCCGCCGTCTGCCGCTTCAACCAAACCAGCACGACCTGCGCTGGCGCCGGTGAATGCTCCTTTCTCGTGACCGAACAATTCGGACTCGATGAGGGATTCTGGGATCGCGGCGCAGTTCACCGAAATCATCGGCGCTTTGGCGCGTTTGGACAGGTTGTGCAAGGCGCGGGCAACCAACTCTTTGCCGGTGCCGGATTCGCCTTGGATCAATACATTGGAATCGGTTGGAGCGACTTTGCGAATCTTGACGTAAAGATCCTGCATCGGAGGGCATGAGCCAATGATGCCGATCTCGCCATTGCTGTTATTAACGACGCCTTTATCAGAGACGCTGGGAGGTCTTGCCGCAGCAGCGCTGTGTTCGGCTTGCAGGCTTTGGATCGATTGTCGGTCACGCAGAATGCGCGCGACGGCCTGGAGCATTTCGTCGTGGTCGAATGGCTTGGCGATGTAATCCACCGCGCCCATTTTCATCGAGTCCACGGCAGAACGCAGGCTGGCGTAGCTGGTCATGATCAGGACAGGTTTGCCCTGACCCAGTTTGATCAGCTCAGTGCCCGGAGCGCCAGGCAGGCGCAGGTCACTGACGATCAAATCAAACGAGGCAATGCTGAAACGTTCCTGTGCTTCCTGCACTGAACCTGCTTCGCTGACCTGGTACTGATTACGTTCCAGTAGGCGTCGCAGGGCCGAGCGGATAATTGTTTCGTCTTCGACGATCAGAATGTGAGGCATGTGATTCGATACTCTCGACGGTCTCAGTTCACAGCGGACGTCGCTTCGACATGACGCGGCAATGTCACCCGAATACGGGTGCCGCGTTGATGCTCGGGGTCGGCCGGGCTGTCGATGGTGATTTGTCCATAATGCTCTTCAACGATTGAATAGACCAGTGCGAGGCCCAGTCCGGTACCTTCGCCAGGATCTTTAGTCGTGAAGAACGGCTCGAACAATCGGTCCATGATTGATTTTGGAATCCCACTGCCTTCGTCTTCTACGATCAGATCGACAGTGTGTTCCGATACTTCGGTTTTTACTCGCACTGCGCTGCCCGATGGCGAAGCGTCGCGTGCGTTGGTGAGCAGGTTTATCAGGACCTGCGCCAATCTTTGAGGGTCTCCATCCACCCAATGCTCAGGGTTGCAGAGATTGTAGAATTGCACCTCGTAATTGCGTCGATTCAGCGCCAATAAACCGATGGCATCTTGGGCCACTTCGGCCAGGCATACCGCTTCGTCGGAATGTTGGTGGCTGCCGGCATGCGCGAAGCTCATCAGCGACTGCACGATGCGTGAAACGCGTTTTGTCTGCTCAAGAATCTGACTGCTGATTTCGGTTAGCTCGCCATCGTCCTCGCGCTCTTCGCGCAGGTTTTGCGCCAGGCAGGCGATGCCGGTGATGGGGTTGCCGATTTCGTGGGCAACGCCCGCAGCCAAACGCCCAATGCTGGCGAGGCGCTCGGAGTGCACCAGCTTGTCTTCGAGCATTTGCGTTTCGGTCAGGTCTTCTACCAGCAACACCAAACCGCTGTTCCCCGGCGCGAGCGGTTCATCAATTGCAGCTTTGTGCAGGTTCAGCCAGCGCGTCTGTCCATCCAGCCCCAGACGTTGTTTGTGCAGGTGTTCATCCGGCAAGTTGATAAAACCTTGAAGCAATTCTCTCCACGGATCCGCAATAGTTTCCAGGCGAGAGCCGACCACCCGTTGCGCCCCGATGCCGGTCAGCTCTTCCATGGCCTTGTTCCACATCAGAATCTCTTGATCCTTGGCCAGCGAGCACACGCCCATGGGCAATTCTTGCAAGGTTTGGCGGTGATAGCGGCGCAAGGCATCAAGTTCGGCGGCGAGGCCGGTCAGCCGTGAGTGGTAATCCTCAAGGCGGCTTTCAATGAAGTGGATGTCTTCGGTGACGTAGTTTTCGCTGCCGGATTTGTAGGGCAGAAACGTTTCAACCATGTCCTGAGCGACGCTCGGTCCCATCAGGCCGGAGAGGTTGGCTTCGATGCGGTCACGTAAGCGACGCAACGCGTAAGGCCTGCGCTCATCAAAAGGCAGGTAAAGGTCGCGCAGCGCCTGTTCGACTTCTTTTTGAGCGGCTTTGGCGCCCAAGGGCTTGGCTAATTGCGTGGCGAACTCCTGAGGCGATGCCGCGTGCAACTCTCTTCGCTGCGGGCGTCGCACGTTATCCACCGCGCAGGCTTCGGCAGCGCTGGCTTCTTCCGGGCTGCCATTAGTGAACAGCGAAATCAAGGTGAAGATCAGGACGTTGGCCGCCAGCGAGGCAATCGCCGCCATATGCCAACTGTTTTCGTCGATCACGTAGAGCTTGTTCAGCAGTGGGACGTAGACATCTTGGAAGCCGCCGATCAACGGCAACAACATCGTCACCATCCAGACCGTGATCCCGGCCAATAGCCCGGCAATGAAACCTCGCCGGTTGGCGGTTGGCCAATACAGTACCGACAGCACGCCTGGTAGAAACTGCAGGGTAGCGACGAAGGCCACGATGCCCAAGGTTGCCAAGTCTCGCTGCTTGCCCAGTAATAAATAGAACCCGTAGCCGGCCATGATGATTGCGACGATCAGCCCGCGACGGGTCCACTTTAGCCAGCGGTATATATTGCCTTCCGCAGGTGGCTGATACAGCGGCAATACCAGGTGATTGAGGGCCATTCCTGACAGGGCCAGGGTGGTGACGATGATCAGTCCACTCGCCGCTGACAAACCGCCGACATACGCCAGTAGAGCCAGTGCTTTGTTATTGGCGGCCATGCCGACGCCCAGGGTGAAATACTCCGGGCTGGTTTGGGCGCCGAGCTTGAGCCCTGCCCACAGAATCAGTGGCACGGCGAGGCTGATAAGTAACAGAAACAGTGGTAAACCCCAGCTGGCGCTAACCAGCGAGCGCGGGTTTAGATTTTCGGTAAAGGTCATGTGGTACATGTGCGGCATGACGATGGCCGAGGCAAAGAACACCAACAGCAGAGTGCGCCACGGCCCTTCTTGCAGCGGTGTATGGAGGGCCGCGAGGGCCGCCTGGTTTTGCAGCAGCCATTGTTCCAGCTGCGTTGGGCCGTCGAACACGCCGTACAGGGCGTACAAACCAACGCCGCCCATCGCCACCAGTTTGATGACCGATTCAAAGGCGATGGCGAACACCAGACCCTCATGCTTCTCGCGCGTTGCGATGTGCCGCGAACCGAAAAAGATGGTGAACAGTGTGATCAAGGCGCAAAAAGCCAGCGCGACCCGATTTTGCACTGGTTCGTGAGTCAGAATGCCGATTGAGTCGGCCACGGACTGGATTTGTAATGCCAGCAATGGCAGTACACCGATCAGCATGAAGATAGTGGTCAGTGCGCCGGCCCAGGTGCTGCGAAACCTGAAGGCAAACAAGTCCGCCAATGAAGACAGCTGGTAAGTGCGAGTAATTTTAAGGATCGGGTAGAGCAGCACTGGCGCCAGCAAAAAAGCGCCGGACACGCCCAGATAACTGGATAGAAAGCCGTATCCGTATTGGTACGCCAGGCCCACCGTGCCATAAAAAGCCCAAGCGCTGGCGTATACCCCAAGGGACAGGGTGTAGGTCAGTGGGTGACGGATGATCCAGCGCGGAATCAGGCCACGCTCACTGATCCAGGCGACGCCGAACAGCATCAACAAATAGGTGGCGCTGATCAAGATCATCTGGGTCAGGCTAAAGGTCATCGGCATCACGTTGACTCTGCAAAATAAAGGTCACGACGATCAGAATCAGCCAGAGCAAATACGGGCGATACCACGCGCCTGTCGCGTCAATCCACCAGTCCATGATGGCTGGAGAAAACAGGTATATCCCTACCACCAGGAGCAGGACCAATCGATAGATATACATGTTGGCCTCACTAAAAAGGTCGGGCGATGGTACTGGATGGTAGCGAAGCTGCAAGTGGCGTTTCAGTCGTCATAGGCGCTTGACCATGCCGAAGGCTCTAACTCAGCTTAATTCGGCCTCTTCCAGATGCCGAATACGGGGTATCAAGTGAGCATTCCAGTGCTTTATTCCCCATGCCAATACCTCCTGAGGGCTAGCGTATCGAAGTCCATCGTCCGTTGTTTGACCCAAGGCACGCAATGCGCGCAGGAGTAACGGAGTTGCTTGATCGCTGGGCAACGGCGGCGAGCGGTACGATTTACCCAATTTATTACCGTCGGGCTGGGTGATCAGGGGTACGTGCAAATATCGCGGTTGGGGCAACCCAAGTAGCTCTTGCAGGTAGAGCTGCCGGGGCGTGGAGTCGAGCAAGTCGGCGCCCCGGACAATATCGGTGATGCCTTGCCAGGCATCATCGATCACCACCGCCAGTTGATATGCGTAGAGACCGTCACGGCGACGGATCACGAAGTCGCCCACGTCGCGGCCCAAATGTTGGGCGTACATGCCCTGGGCCCGGTCTACAAAGCGATACTCCAGCTCCGGCACGCGGATGCGTATGGCTGAGTTTTGCGGGTCGTGTCCTGCGTTGCGGCACTGGCCGGGGTAAATCCCGTTGAATGCTTGCAGTTGCTTGCGCGAGCAGGTGCAGGCATACGCCAGCCCCTGACTGACCCATCGGTTGGCTACCTGAGCATAAGCTTCGTGCCGATGGCTCTGGTTGATCACTTCGCCGTCCCACTCGAAGGCATAGCTCTCCAGTGTGCGCAAAATCGCGCCCTGTGCGCCGGCCACTTCGCGGGGCGGGTCGAGGTCTTCCATGCGCATTAGCCATTGTCCGCCTACGGCACGCGCGTCGAGGTACGACGCCAAGGCCGCGACCAGTGAGCCAAAGTGCAGGTAACCGCTGGGGGTTGGCGCAAAGCGCCCGATGTACGAGGGGGAATTCATGGCGTGATGGTACTGGAACAGCGCGATAGCGATCTATAGGGATAAGACCGCCAAAAACAACAAAGGGCGCCGAAGCGCCCCTTGTGGCTGGTCATTTACCAACCTGTCTTTCCTTGATTTCAGCCAAGGTTTTACAATCGATACACAGGTCGGCGGTAGGGCGTGCTTCCAGTCGGCGGATGCCAATCTCTACGCCGCAGGACTCGCACCAGCCATATTCTTCGTCTTTGATCAGGCCCAGCGTCTTGTCGATCTTTTTGATCAGTTTGCGTTCACGGTCACGTGCCCGTAACTCCAGGTTGAACTCTTCTTCCTGGCTTGCACGGTCTGCAGGGTCAGGGAAATTTGCCGCCTCGTCCTTCATGTGGTCTACGGTCCGATCAACCTCGACCATCAACTGCTGCTTCCACTTATTGAGGATACCAATGAAGTGGGAGCGCATAGGCTCGCTCATGTACTCCTCGCCCTTACTGATTGTGTAAGGTTCGAAGTCACGAACTTGCGGACTGTTTTGCTGCTTTTCTTGGGTGGGCATGAATGGACCGCCTCTCGCTTTTCTATCCATTGCGCAGGATTGTTCCTTCACCGACACCTGCCGGCCCTGCGGCTGCAAGCGGGCGAACTTACCAGATCAAATCAGAGTGCGCTACTCCCCGTTGACGAGCGCACTGTCACCTTTTTGTCTTTCAACGCCGTGACGCTTGAGTGTGCTTCAAAAAAACCTTTGCAAAAATTGATTTTAGTACCGGCCGGCCGACTCGTTCTGTTTTTTTAGCGCCGAAAATGGTTATCAGGCACTCCTGTTATAAACAGGACTGTAAGGCTGCCGGTTGGGTAGAATCAGTTGATCAATAATTGGACTCTCCCATTAAAGGAAGATTCATGGCTCACCTCTACAGTGCGCGAAGCCGCGCCATCGAACCCTTTCACGTCATGGCCTTATTGGCGCGAGCGAACGAATTGCAGGCGGCAGGCCATGATGTCATCCACCTTGAAATTGGTGAGCCTGACTTCACCACTGCCGAGCCCATCATTGCCGCAGGCCAGGCTGCTTTGGCTGCAGGCAAGACCCGTTACACCGCGGCCCGTGGGTTGCCGCAATTGCGCGAAGCCATCGCCGGGTTCTACGCCCAGCGCTATAACGTGACGATTGATGCAAAACGAATTCTGGTCACCCCCGGTGGCTCTGGGGCCTTGTTGTTGGCGACGAGCCTGTTGGTCGATCCCGGTAAACATTGGTTGTTGGCTGATCCAGGGTATCCCTGCAATCGACATTTTTTACGTCTTGTCGAAGGTGCTGCACAGTTGGTGCCAGTCGGCCCGGACGTACGTTATCAATTGACGCCTGATCTGGTGGCCCGGCATTGGGATAAAGACAGCGTTGGTGCATTGGTTGCCTCGCCTGCCAATCCGACGGGCACGATGTTGACCCGCGAGGAGTTAGCCGCGTTGTCAGCTGCGGTAAAAACGCGCCACGGGCATTTGGTGGTCGATGAGATCTACCACGGCTTGACCTATGGTTGTGACGCATCCAGCGTGCTGGAAGTCGATGACGACGCCTTTGTGCTCAACAGTTTCTCCAAATATTTCGGGATGACTGGCTGGCGGCTGGGCTGGCTGGTTGCTCCAGAAGATGCGGTGGCAGACCTGGAGAAACTTGCGCAAAACCTCTATATCAGTGCGCCGAGCATGGCTCAGTACGCCGCGCTCGCCTGTTTTGAGCCGCAAACCCTGGAGATTCTCGAAGAACGGCGCGCCGAGTTTGGTCGGCGCCGAGATTTTCTGTTGCCTGCCTTGCGCGAGTTAGGCTTCGGTATTGCTGTCGAGCCTGAGGGGGCGTTTTACCTTTACGCAGACATCAGCGCCTTCGGTGGTGATGCATTCGCATTCTGCCAGCATTTTCTTGAGGTAGAACACGTCGCTATTACGCCGGGCCTGGATTTCGGTCGCTTTCAGGCGGGCCACCATGTTCGATTTGCGTATACCCAGAGCTTGCCTAGGTTGCAGGAAGCCGTTGCACGAATTGCCCATGGTTTACGGAGTTGGCAAGGCTGATGCGTTTCTCTCCCGAGCTTGAACACGGTCGTTTGTTGGTTCGCTATAAGCGCTTCCTCGCTGACATCGAGACTGACAGCGGTGAGAAACTCACCATCCACTGTCCGAACACCGGCTCAATGTTTAACTGCATGGCCCCTGGTGGCCGAGTATGGTTCAGCCGCTCCAATGATCCAAAACGTAAACTGCCTGGCACTTGGGAAATTGCCGAAACGCCGCAAGGGCGATTGGCCTGTGTTAATACCGGGCGAGCGAATAATCTGGTCGAAGAAGCCTTGCGCACCGGTGTGATCACCGAACTAAACGGTTTTACCGCGCTCAAGCGGGAAGTGGCGTACGGACAAGAAAACAGTCGGGTGGACTTTCGTCTGGACTATCCGAGCGGGCCGGCGTTCGTGGAAGTCAAAAGTGTCACCTTGGGATTTGACGGCTCGCCGATTGCGGCATTTCCTGATTCAGTCACCCAGCGTGGTGCACGCCACTTGCGTGAATTGGCAGTCCTGGCGCGGGAGGGGACCCGTGCGGTGCTGGTGTATTGCGTGAACCTGACCGGAATCGAAGCGGTGCGTCCCGCCGAGGAGATTGATCCGCTGTATGCCGCGGCACTGCGTGAGGCGGTATCGGCAGGGGTTGAAGTGTTGGCCTACGGTGTGCAACTGACGCCGCAAGAGGTCCGTATTGATCGTCGGCTCGAGGTGCATTTGGCCGCCATCAACCCTATTCCTCTGCGGGTGGGGTGATCCAGATTCCGCTTGAGTCTTCGCGACAGCTGATCGCACCCAGTGACTCTCCTGCGCAAGGCCCCGCCACACATTCACCGCTCTCGATGAGAAACAGTGCGCCATGGGTGGCGCACTGGATCAGGCTGGCGCTGACGTCGAGAAACTGATCCGTCTTCCATTCAAGCGGCACTCCTCGGTGTGGGCAGCGATTGCGGTAGACGAATACCTGTCCTTCTCGGCGCACGGCTACCAGCTTCAGCCCGTCAATCTCAAAGCCTCGGCTGTGTGCTTCAGTCAGGTGCTCTGCGTCGCAGAGAAATTTCATGCGCGGTTCCCATAGGATGGCCAATGCCGTGCAGTGTCGCAGGTCCCGATGCGTGACGCTGCTTCGCCCGTTATCACGCCCTGCGCAACCCGTCCGTATTTACCTACTACACTGTGCCGGCCAACGCGCCGTGCCAGCAGTAATCTAGAATGAAATAGGACGTGCTACGGGTTAATGTTGTCGTTTGCGGTTATTGATGTGTTCGAATGCATTCATCTGGCAACATGATGTCGGTCTCACGGCCATTCTACCGCTAAGGGATGTACCCGCTTTATTAACCCATCTTGAACATGTGGACATAGGCATGATTCGCGATTTGAAAAGTGGGGAAAAGCTGACGGCGCAACAGTTGGCTGAACGTCTGGCACAAGCGCCCAGAGTGTTGGTCGGCGAGCAGCACAATAATCCGGATCACCACGCGCTAGAACTTTGGATCATGCAGGTTTTGGTTGACCGGCGCCCACAAGGCAGCTTGTTTTTGGAAATGCTCAACCCAAGCCAGCAATCAAACGTCGAAAAAGTCAAAGCTGCCTACACGTTAACTGACCCTGCAGATATTCCGGCAGCTTTGGGTTGGCAGGAAGACTGGGACTGGGCTTTATATGGACCTGTCGTCCGCTACGCCCTCGGGCAGCCTTATCCCTTATTGTCGGCAAATCTGGCTGGCGATGAAATTGCGGCGAATCGGCGTATGGCTCAGCAACTGCTCGCGGCGCCAGCTCCTGCGCTTTTATTCGCGGGTGCGCATCATGTACGCAAGGATGTTGGCGTACCGCTGCACCTTCTCGATCTGGATGCGCAAGACACAACTGTCGTATTGATGTTGGCCGAAGTGGGGACGCACGTGACGTCGGTTACTGCCGATTATGTGTGGTACACCGCTGCCTCAAGGAAGGACCACGGCTTCCATTGGCGTAATCAATCTCCGTAATTCTTTTCGTTGGGATACGTCTTGCAATTATGTAGTCCCGTTCCCTATTCGAGGATCGATCAAGTTCGAAGCCTTCGCCTCGTTTATTGTCTTGGCCGTCACCAAGGGGCCGAGCCATATGGAACACATGACTGCACAGGAAGAGCAATTGGCTCTTCAGATGATTGAGCTGCTGGACTTGACCTCGCTCAATACTGATGACGACGAAGAGCGCGTCATAGCCCTTTGCCGAAGGGCGGTTACTCCCGTGGGCTTCGTGGCATCGGTGTGTGTCTATCCGCAATTTGTCCAGCTGGCGCGCCGTACTCTGGGTGCTCTGCATGCCGAAGGTGTGCGTATTTCCGCGGTCGCCAATTATCCCCACGGCAGGTCGAGCCTGCAGTCGGCAGTTTATGAAACCCGCGCTGCTTTAGCCTCGGGTGCAGATGAAGTCAGCCTGGTTTACCCCTACCGCACGCAACTCACCGGCAATAAACAGGATGCAACTGATCTCGTGGAAGCCTGTCGGGCGACCTGCGGGAGCCGAGCGATTTTGAAAGTCATTCTTGAAACCGGCGAACTGAAAGATCCACAAATCATCCGCAGCGTGTGCATGGACATGGTCAACCTAGGGGTCGACTTTATCGAAACCAGTACCGGCAAGCTGAGCGTCAATGCCACCCCGCAAGCGGCACGAATCATTCTGGAGGTGATTGCTGAAGCGGGCGGGCAGGGAGGTTTTAAAGCGACCGGCGGTATTCGAACGTTTGAAGAGGCAAAGGTCTATCTCGACTTGGCGAGAGCCCGCTTCGGCCCGCATTGGGTTAACGTCAATCGTGTAAGGTTGGGCGCCTCAAGTCTGCTCGATGACGTGCTCACTCGCTTGGGGATCCTGGCGCCAGGACGTTGATAGGCTTTCGATCAGTTTTCTACAGGCAAAAAAAGACCCGGCAAAACTGCCGGGTCAAATAACCGTGATTAGCCTGATGAGGAGATAATTTGAGATCCCGAACCAATGGTCTTTCAAATCATCGACTGGCCTCGCGACCAGATGTGCGAATCATAACAATTCTCATTTGTATGTCAACACCATCAGCGCAGCTATTTTCATTGAGCGGACCTGACCTCCTGGTCGGGTGCTTTTGGTCGGGGGGAGAGCGCCTCCAACTGATCGTTCAGCGCCTCTTTGCGCTCGGCCGGTATATCGCTCCAATGAATGTCTAAAAGCGCACCTTCAATGGCATAGAGCAAAACTTTGGACGCGCGGAAGCCTCGAGTGCGCACCGCCCTGTAGGCATCCACCGCGCCTAGGCGACGTAAGTCGGAGGCACTGTGGATGCCCACGGCATGCAGCCACTGCGCGGACGTCTTACCAAGATTTTTCAGGTGTTGCAGTTCGTCGTTCATCCTGCCTCCTTGCTATGGCTGAGCACTGCACTGCGTTTGCTGTATTTGCAAATCTGAAAAGAAGAGTGTAGCGGGGAGTGGAAAAAGCGCTTAGTGAGCTACTTAGCTGCTCGTCGGCCGGGCGGTGCGGGGATATCGGTGCGGCGATTACCGGCTTGCTTTACTTTGTTTTTCGATCAGGTGCTAACGGCCGTCCCCGCACGATAGCGCGCGCGGGTAGAACTGATGCTTCAAGCGTAAAAAATCATTTGGTTCTGTAGCGCAGACGGGTACCAAAATTGACCGACATGAGGATTTCATCAGCGGTCAGTTCTACCGGAAAAAAGGCCCCGGAGATTTGCGCGTGCCCCAGACTGGCGCCCTCCATTGCGGTATGACGCAAATCCAGCCCGCGCAAATCCGCTGCACGGAAATACGCATCGGTGAAGTCGACATCGGTGGCGTCCAGTTGACGCAAGTCCAGCCCGCGAAAATCGCCGCCAGCCATATCGACCGTGCCTTTACGGGGTTTCTGTAAATTGAAACCTTCGACGTCTTCGTTGTGCAGCATCAGATAAAGCGGCGAATCGAGCTGCTTGGGTTGGCTCATGGTCGTCTCCTGTTAGATTTATGGCGCCATTATAGTGCCACTATTTTTGAGCCGTGAAGCGTTAACCGCCGCACGGTTCGAAAAATCTTTTAGAGGCCGGGCAAGCGCTGACGAATATGGGCTACGAGGCCATCCAGATCGCTGCTGTTGTTGGTTTCAACGCGCTTGCTGCGCAAAATTTCATCGGCTGCCAGCGGTTCCCGATTGGCCTGCTGGGCTTCGATGATTTCCATGGTGGCATCGGATGGATCGTTGTTTTGTGCCTGGCGTTGTGCCAGCCAGCCGGCAATCACAGCGTGTGGTGCGTCGCAATCGAGAATAAGGAACGGCGTCCCCGTAGCTTCTGCAGCCTTGGCGGCAGCGTCGCGTTGCTCACGCTTCAAATACGTTGCATCGATGACCACTGGGAAACCTGCGCGTAACACGCTGTCTGCCAACTGGTGCAAACGGGCATAGGTTGCCGTACTGGCATCGGCGCCGTACAAAGTGCCTATTTCACTGTTGTTGGCGAACAGGCGCTTGCGCTCGACATCCGAACGTAGGCGGATAGCGCCTAACGCTTCCACCAAGCGCATCGCCACGTGGCTTTTGCCCACGGCCGAAACGCCGTGTGTAATGACCAGAAAGCGTGATGGGATAGCGCTGTAGCTTTCCGCCAGATTGGCATAGTTGCGGTACTGACGCAGGGTCGTGGCGCGTTGCACCGCGTCGGCATCTGCGGACAGGCTAAACAATGCAACTTTTGCACGCACCAGAGCTCGGTATGCTTTATAGAAGTTTAGTAGCTCCAGACCCTGGTAATCGCCGGTCAGCTCCAGGTATTGGCTGATAAGGCGGCGGGACAAGGATTTCAAACCGCGGTCTTCGAGGTCCATCGCGAGAAAGCCGATGTCGGCATAGACGTCAGTGAAGCGGAACGGCTCATTGAATTCGATGCAGTCGAAAATCACTACGTTGCCGTCGATCAATGTGGCGTTACCCAAGTGGATATCGCCATGGCATTCACGAATAAAGCCTTCGGCCTTGCGCTGGGAGAGCAAGCCTTTAAGGCGCTCGAAGCTGCTCTGCGCCCAGGCTTGGAGTGCTTCGAGTTGTTGCAGGTCAGCTTTGTCGCTGATCAACGCACGAATTTGCTCAAAGTTTTGCAGGACCGGCGCCATTACTGATTCTGGTGTGCCTTGCGCATGTTCTGACGGAACATGCGGGGCGCTCAGGTGAAACTCGGCAATTTGTGTGGCCATTGCATCGATATGCGCGGTGGTCAGTTCGCCGTTGGCTTGCAGCGTGCTGAGCAGTTGGCTTTGTGGGAACTGGCGCATCTTCAATGCGTACTCAATCACCTCGCCCTCACCGCCCAGCATTGGAGCGTCCGGGCTCCCCGTGATTGGCAGGACTTCCAGATAGAGATCGTTTGTCAGACGTTGATTCAAACGCAGCTCTTCACCGCAGAAGTGCTGGCGTGACGACAACGTAGTGAAGTCGAGGAAACCAAAATTCACCGGCTTTTTGAATTTGTACGCGTAAGGGCCGGTCAACAGGACCCAGGAGATATGCGTTTCTATAACCTGAAAACGCTCGACCGGGTGCGGGAATAAGGTCGGGTTTTGTAGGGCTGCAATCAGAGATTGGCTCACAGACGATCCTTTAAAAGATTAAAAATTCTGGCTGCCATTATGGCGACTCATAGCTGCGCTGCAAACCGCTAGAAGGGTGCCTGTCGGTCATCAATAAAGTGCGTATAATCCGCCGCCATGACTCGTACCCGCACTCCTCGTACCCCCCCAAAACGTCCCGCTGGCGGTCTTCGCCCTTGGTTAGGCTGGGCCATTAAGCTCAGTTTGGTCGGCCTGGTCGTGCTCGCCGGCTTCGCGATCTACCTTGACGCAATCGTTCAGGAAAAATTTTCCGGCAAGCGCTGGACCATTCCGGCCAAGGTTTACGCGCGCCCGCTGGAGCTGTTCGTCGGGCAAAAGCTTTCTCAGGTCGATTTTCTGACAGAACTCGACGCGCTGGGCTATCGCCGTGAAGCGGTGGCCAATGGCCCAGGTGCGGCAGCGGTAAGCGGTACCACAGTCGACCTCAATACGCGTGGTTTCCAGTTCTACGAAGGCACTGATCCGGCACAACAGGTTCGCGTACGTTTTGCCGGTAACACGGTGGCTGCCTTGTCGGCGCCCAACGGCTCGAAGTTGTCAGTGGCTCGGCTTGAGCCGTTGATGATCGGTGGGTTGTACCCGAAAAACCTTGAAGATCGCATTTTGATCAAGCTGGATCAGGCGCCGCCTTATCTGCTCGATACGCTGGTGACGGTCGAAGACCGGGATTTTTATCACCATTTCGGTGTGTCGCCCAAGTCCATTGCCCGTGCGTTCTGGGTCAACGCCTCTGCCGGGCAGATGCGCCAGGGCGGTAGTACGCTGACGCAACAATTGGTCAAAAACTTCTACCTGACCAACGAGCGCAGCCTTAGCCGTAAGCTGACCGAAGCAATGATGTCCGTACTGCTGGAGATTCATTACAGCAAGCAGGAAATTCTCGAGGCATACCTCAACGAAGTTTTCCTCGGTCAGGACGGTCAGCGTGCGGTGCACGGTTTCGGCCTCGCCAGCCAGTATTTTTTCAGCCAGCCGTTGTCTGAACTCAAGTTGCACCAGGTGGCGCTATTGGTCGGCATGGTCAAAGGCCCGTCCTACTATAATCCGCGTCGTTACCCCGACCGTGCTTTGGAGCGGCGCAATCTGGTGCTCGATCTTCTGGAGCAGCAGGGCGTGGCGACTGCCGACGTGGTAGCCGCCGCGAAGAAAATGCCGTTGGGTGTCAGCAAAATGGGCAGCCTGGCTGACAGCTCATTCCCGGACTTCCTCGATTTGGTCAAGCGACAGCTACGTCAAGATTACCGAGACGAAGATTTGACCGAAGAGGGTCTGCGCATTTTCACC
>NZ_JAMFRV010000640.1 GCF_026224925.1 Pseudomonas sp.
AGCGTGCGCGGCGATAAATGCAGGCGTGAGGCAACTTCGGGTAGAGGAGGGATGCGGCTCGGCGATGCCAGCAACATTTTCTGAATCTGATAACACAGGTCGTAGCGCTGGCTGAGTTCCTGCAGTTGCGTGACACACAGTGCCTTGCAGGATTGATGCGTCATGGCATGGGATTGTGGCAGTGGCTGGTCAATGTAGCGGCTGCTGAAGGTGATGCGGTTGTCCGCGCAATTGACCAAGGTGGGCACGCCCAGTGCCTGCGACATCGACAGTGCGTCGGCCTGATCTACGTTGAGGTTGAGCCGCACTTCTTGCGCCTTGAAGCCGTGCCCGAGCATATCGCCCAGCAGCGTCATGATCTTGGCGGTTTCCAGCAGCGTGGAGAAATATTTGTCGGCACCGAGCAAGGCGAAGTTCTCGCGCAAATGAAGATGCGCAACCTCTCCATCCACTTCCAGGTGTAACTGGTGCCTAAGGTTGGCCAGCAGCCCGAAATGGTTGGCAATGTCCAGCGCACCACGCAGTGATGCACTGCTGAGCAGGGTAAAGCCAAGCATGCCATAGGCGGTCAGGTGCATCTGTTGGCCAACGCGCAATGCCAGCAGGGGATCTTGCCGAGCATGGCAGCAGCCAGTCAGCGCGCCAAGCCATTGCGTGAGTGAAAGCCGGGTAAGGGGGTCGTCCACAGCGTCCCGCCGCAGGCCGTTTTGTGCCAATACATCATCCAGCGACGAAACGTCCCCGCCGTGTTTGGCCAGCAGCATTTGCAGCTCGACGGTAGAGAAAACCCGGTCTTCTGGAGTTATGGGTGACGCTTGCACTGACACCATTTTACGGCCCTCATCGGCTAGCCATGTGGTTCCAGGACAGAGAGCGCAAGCTTCTCTGGGCGGGACGTTACGGTTAACTCGGTTATGGCAGGCCGGGGATCGTGACAGCGGAGATGTGTAGCGATCAAAGCAACGCGCTAGGTCTGTTTGTGGTTCTTCGCCTTATCTTATGTCGATAAGGTCATCCGACCTATAAGACATGGTCGATTGACCTAAGTCAAGCTCCTTTCTGCAGTGTTTGGTTGGCATGGCTGCTGCGTGGCCCTGTTCCTATAATTAGCAAATTGATGGAAGTGCAATTGATCCCCCAAAATGACCCCTCTGCACCTGTTTGGGAAAACCGCTGGCGCTTACTTTTATGCCTCGCAAGTTCCCCTTCCCGGGGATCAGTTAGCAGGCGTCCAACGCTGGACTGACGATCCGTTCGTCGATCCGAATCAACCAACACGGTCAATAGAAGGGCTACCCGGTGAGTACTACAAACGACCTCTCGAATCTTCACCCAGACGGTGTGCCCAGGATGGCAACGGAAAATATCAGTCAGGTATTTTCACCCGGGGCCGGTGCGCCGCTTGATGCACACCGAGCCGCCGCGCTTGTCAATCCCGCCGGACTTGAAGGGAATATGGGCCTTTTCAGGCTCATGGGAGCGGTGCTGGCATTTGCCGCCCCGCTGGTCACGGTCGCAGGCTACATTTCCATCATCATCCTGTTTGGCGGGATTGGCGCGCCGGCGATTTATCTGGCAGCGCTGGTGCTGGTCTCGATATTTGCCGCAGGGTTCACTGCCATGAGCCGGTTCCTGCCCAATCCTGGCGCCTATTACTCCTACATCACCGCAGGATTAGGTCGGGTGGTGGGGCTGGGGTCGGCATTCCTCGCCGTGCTGACGTATCTGATGATGTCTGCCTGCACCTATACGTTTTTCGGGATCTCCGCGGCTACCCTGGTTGCCGGAACGCTAGGTGGCCCAGTGATCGAATGGTACTGGTATGCCATCGGTATCTGGATGATTGTGGGTTACTGCGGCTACTTGAAACTGGAGGTATCGTCGCATTTGCTGGTGGTGGCGATGGTTATCGAGCTGTTGGTTATTTCGATCTTCGACCTGGCTGTCCTGTTCAACGGCGGGCCGGAAGGGCGATCCCTTGCTCCGTTCACCTGGAGTGCAATGACCGGGGGCCAGTTCGGCCTGGCGATGCTCTTTGCCGTGCTGTGTTTCAACGGTTTTGAAGCTACAGCGGTCTTTCGTGAAGAAACCAAAGACCCCGAGCGCACCATTCCACGAGCAACGGGACTGGTCGTTGCGTTGATCGGTCTGTTTTTCGCCGCGTCTGCCTGGGTGTTGGTGACTGCTTATGGCATCAGCAACGCTGCTGGCGTGGCGACTGCAAATACCGTGGGCATGTTCCCCGATGCCATGGGCAAGTACGTAGGACAGTTCGGTGTCAGTCTGGCGGCGGTACTGGTGGTCACGTCGATCTTTGCCGGCTTGCTCTGCATGCAGAACATCATGTCGCGCTATCTGTATTCGCTGGGCATGGACGGTGCGCTACCAAAGGTGCTTGCGCGCGTCCATCCGCGCAACAAATCGCCCTATGTAGGTTCACTGGTTGCGACCATTTGCGTTGCCTTGCTGGAAGTCCCCTTTGTGTTCAACGGGGCGGATCCGGCTACCCTCTATGCTCGCCAATCAGGGGTCGGCGCTTACGGTTATCTGGCCTTGATGCTGATCACCAGCGTGGCCATCGCCGTTTATTTCATTCGCCACCCAGCACCCGTAAAAGTGTCGGTCCTGCGTACGTTTGTCGCTCCGGTAGTGGCGGCCCTCGGCCTGGGATACGTGTTCTACCTCGCCATGAGTAACTTCGAAACCCTGGTGGGTGTCACCGGAGAGCCGGCTCAGTTGATGCAGATGGCTGTCTGGGCTGTGCCTATCGCGGGCATGCTGCTAGCGCTTTACCTGCGGGCGAAGAAGCCTGAATCGTACCGGCGTATTGGGCGGCAGGATCTCTAGAGGTCTGTCATTCCATGTCTAGGTCATGCGACTCATAATTAAAGGTCGATTGACCTAGATGTGGGCGATTCAGTACACTTCAGTCCCCCTGGGTGGCGAACCGGCGCTGAATGCACAGCCATAAGGTTGCGTCACCCGCTCTGCGGCAGGCATTCTGTGTCAGGGTTTTCTGCTTTGGAGTATGTGCATGTTAAGTGAAGCTTCACGGGCCGAGTCGCTTTTCGAACGCACCGCCAGCCCTCGTGAAAAAAAACGTGTTCAGCGCATTGAAGACATCATCGATACGGCAGCTATGCTGTTTGTGCGGGATGGTTATGCGCAGTTCTCCGCTCGCCGCGTCGCCAGCGAGATGGGTATCAGTCTAAGCAACCTGCAGCACTACTGTGGCACCACGGAAAACCTGCTGCTCTCGATGATCCGCGCCAAGATCGAGGTTTTCGTCACCCAGTTTGTTGCCATTGCTGATGACACCTCGCGCACGCCTGAACAGCGCCTGCTCGAAGTGATCAAAGAGGATATGGAGGCGGCACGTGACCCCTGGATCGCCTCATTTTCGTTCCAGAGCTGGGCCTTGGCCGAACATGATCTGGCGGTCGGCGAACATCTGAAAATCATCTATGAGACGTTCTGGCGGATGATGGCCAAACTGATCCAGGAAGTGAACCCGCAACTGACGGTGGCGCGTTCGGAAATTTTTGCGGTGTTGATTGCCTCACAAATAGAGGGGCTGCTGTTTTACAACAAACACACCGCTACCCTGGAGCAGCATTGGCAAGAAACCCTCGATACCACCATGACCATGTGGCTAATGATGATCCGCGCCGGCTGATCAGGTTCTTGGCGGCCACCACTGTCCGCTTTTAGGTCATTGCTCACCTGTTGGAGATGGCGACCAGGGATTTATGCTCTGCGTTGAATCAGTTTTCCTCGGTGAGCATCATGGCTACGTCTCGTCAATACATCGACCGCCTGGCAACATTGCATTTTATTGCGTTGATCAATGCATTTGTCGGCGAGTCGGGTCACTCGACTGACAGCCTGTTGAACGGCACTCAATTGGTTTCCGACGACTTGCGGGCTGGCGATAAGCTGATTTCGGTGCAGCAGGAGTGCATGATCCTGCGCAATGCCCTGCGTCTCACCGGAGCCGGCCATCTAGGCCTCGAACTTGGCCATCGCTGCCGGCTGGCGGCTTATGGGATATTCGGGTTCACCTTGTTATCGAGCCGCGATCTGCGTTCAGCGCTTGAGTTGTTTTTCGAGTATCCGCTGCCGCTCGGCACCGGGTTCGACTTGACGCTGGTGGAGCAGCAGGGCATCGCATCGTTGCATGTCAGTGCTGCCTTCGACATTGAAGATGAACTCCGTTGGCTCGCTATAGAGTTTTGCCTGACCGCTTTGCAGAGCGTCATGGTTGATCTGCTTTATCAGCCGTTGCCGTTGTCGGGGATCAATATCGGGTTTGCAATAGAGTCACCGGCGGCCCCTTACCAAGGGTATTTCAACTGCCCGGTAACGTTCGATGCTTCACGGCCAAACAGTTTGTCGTTTGATGCTGCTTGGCTGAACCAGCCCTTGCCTTGCGCCAACCCAACTGCGCATAGCGAAATGAGGGCACATTGCTCGGTATTGAAATCCCACCTGGAAAGCCCACGAGACTTTCTTGCTAGCGTCAAATCGGCCATTTGCGCTGGCTTCGATACATCTCCTTCGTTAAGCAAGGTCGCATTGTCCATGGCTTGCTCAAGCAAAACGTTGCAACGCCACCTTCGCGCCGCAGGCACCAGCTTCAACGAGCAGTTATGTGAAACCCGTTACCAGCGCGCTCAAGAGCTGCTCTTGCGGCAAATGCCGGTGGCGCGCATCGCAGAGAACCTGGGGTTCAGTGAGGCTGCTGCCTTCCGCAGGGCATTTCAGCGATGGAGTGGATGTACGCCGTCGCAGTATCGCTCGCAGATCAAGCACTGAACGTATTAGCGCTTTTTGCGCCAGATCGACGTGTCGCCTACGATCCCCTTTTTTGACCTGTTTGCGCCTTCAGCCTTGTGAACTGAACCCCGACAATCCAACCCAAGCGGCCAGCATTGGCCTCAGGCTTTGATCATTGGCAAACGGGGGAAGACAGTTATGAAAGTGTCGGTTCGTTTTATGGCAGCAGGTGTCGGGGCGTTGTATGCGGGTTCTAGTTTCGCCCTCGACAGTTTTCAAATCGGAGATGTGCTCGTTGAGCCCACCGTGACCGTGGGGGCTGCCTATCTCTACGACAAGAACCAGGCATTTGGCGGTCGCACCAGCAGCGTCGGGCTGGAGGTCGATCGAACCTCCAGCCGTTTTGAAGGGTTTATCCTGCCGGGGGTAAAAATCACCGGGCCGCAAACGGCTTTAGGTACCTTTTTCGGTGGCGTATCGGCGGTCGGGGCGATGACCCGCGGCGGCAGTGATGCAGGCGGTTTCACCCATGACGATCCAGAGTCTGTCAGCCTGGAAACCGCCTACCTTGGCTGGAAAAGTGCTGATCTATTTCCCTCTCTAGGCAAAGACGCCATCACGCTTAGCGGCGGCCGCCAGACCTTCATGGTCGACAACGGCTTCCTGATCGGTGACGGCCATGCTGACCAAGGCCGAGATGCTGCCGCCTGGATCGGGCCGCGCACCGCCTTCACCAATACCCTGATAGCCCAACTGAACACAGGCAAGGTGCATGCCGACCTGTTCGATCTGACCGCCAACGCCGACCTTGATTACGCTGATTATCGGGATCGCCTGCGCCTGCGTGGTGGCAACTTGGAGTGGCGCGATACCCTTGGCACCCTTGGCGCCACCTATTTCCACACGACGGACGCCGACAGTGCCGCACGTGATGGCGTAGATGTGTACGACCTGCGCGCCAAGGGCACGCCGTTCACCGCACTGCCACAAGTCAGCCTGGCGGGCGAATACGTGTGGGAAAAAGGCGGCGACACCGACAAGTCGGCGCATGGCTGGTATGCCCAGGCCAGCTATGCCTTTAGCGACCTGTCCTGGAAGCCGACACTGACCTATCGCCGCACGCAATACTCCGATGACTACGACCCGATGACCTACGGTTACGGCGGCGAGTACGGTACTTGGTATCAAGGCGAAATCGTCGGCGAGTACATGCTGTTCAACAGCAACGTGGACATTGATTTACTCAAACTGGCTGTTCAGCCGCGCCAGGACCTTGCGGTGGGCTTGATGGGTTATCGCTTTCAGCTTGAGAAGAAACCTGACGGTGTGACTAGCCGCGACTTCGCTAAAGAAGTCGATTTATATGTTAACTGGACCGTCACACCTACTGTCGCGTTGAGCGCCGTCTACGGCATGGCGCTGCCAGGCGATGCGGCCAAACAAATGTATGGCGACAACAAGCGCTCCAACCTTTTCGAAACCCTCGTGACCTGGAGTTTCTGACCGGGTAGCCACACGGCCACTGCCAGCGCAGTGGCCGCTATTCACCTATTAATGTCTGGCGGCAACCTGTGAGCCAGTCACCCGCCGCTCTATATTCCCTCCACGAACCAAATTTGGCGTGCGCTGTCACGCGTCGATTCCGTTAACCGATCCGCAAGGAACCCATCATGTCCAAGGCCTCTCTTGTAACTCTGCCGTGCACTGCGTCCGTCGAACAGGTGGTTGAAATCATCGAGCGCGATGGCGGCGTCATCATTGCCGACTTCCTGACCGGCGACGCGTTGCAGGAGCTAAAGCAGCAGATCGACGCCGCCCTGGATACTTCAAGCTTTGGCCATGAAGACTTTTTCGTTGGTACTTCAACCCGTCGCGCAAGCCGTCTGTTTGCGCGCTGCAGGCGTATGGTCGATGTGGTCATGCATCCTCTTTACCTGGGCGCTGCGCGTAAAATCTTGCAAAAGCCGGTGTCAGTCTGGTTTGGTCAGGAGCGCACAACGGTGACCCCACAAATTCAGATTGGCATGACCCAGGCCATCCAGATTCACCCGGGGCAGGGCAAGCAGCCTTTGCACCGCGACGACACCAGTTTCCTCTGGCGCCACCCGAACTATGGACGCGAGGCACGGCTGCAGATCATGCTAGCGGTCACTGAGTTCAGCGAAGCCACGGGCGCGACCAAGGTTATCCCTGGCAGCCATCTGTGGGATGACGAGCGCTGCCCTCAACCGGAAGAGACCGTGGATGCTGAAATGGCTATCGGCTCCGCACTATTGTTCATTGGCTCTACCTACCATGGCGGCGGGACCAATTCCAGCAACGAGCCGCGCACCGGTCTCACCATGGGCATCGATCTGGGCTGCGTTCGCCAGGAAGAGAACCAGTACCTTTCAATTCCCTTCGACATCCTCAAAGGCTTGCCTGAAGAAGTACAGCGCTTGCTGGGCTGGGATGCTGGCGAGAACTTCATGGGGTGGGTCGAGCAAGGCGGCAAAATGGTCAGCCCTCATACCCACTTACAATCCGACGATGTGCTGCGCTCCCTTGGCTTGGTGGGGGGCCTGCAATAAGGCGTGATAATCAGTATTGAACGAAGGCACCCATGCAGCAGTGGTAGAGTGCAACCCTTCTGATTTTTGAGGAATGCTCATGCCCCTTATCAAACTCTCGTGTGTGGCGCTTGCTTGCGCATTGCCGTTCATGGCTATGGCAGCAACCGCCGCTGTTGCCCCGAGCTACGGTCAGGAGCTTCAAGGCTTCCGATACCCTTATCCCGTGCAGCTGTTCGAATTCGAGTCCCAAGGACAGTCTTTGAAAATGGGCTATATGGACGTCGCCCCTACGGGCGCCGCCAACGGTCGCACCGCTGTGCTGATGCATGGCAAGAACTTCTGCGGCGCGACGTGGGACGACAGCATCAAGGCCCTTAGCGCTTCCGGATACCGGGTTGTGGTGCCAGACCAGATCGGCTTTTGCACCTCGACCAAGCCCGAACACTATCAATACAGCTTCCAACAATTGTCGGCCAACACCAATGCGCTGTTGATCAGTCTCGGTGTGAACAAAGCCACCGTCATCGGCCACTCCACGGGCGGCATGCTGGGCACTCGGTACGCGTTGTTATATCCAGAACAAACCGAAAAGCTGGTGCTGGTCAACCCGATTGGATTGGAAGACTGGAAAGCCATGGGCGTGCCATGGCGCAGCGTCGATCAATGGTATGAGCGGGAACTCAAGCTGAGTGCCGAAGGCACTCGCAAGTATGAGCAAAGCACCTACTACGCTGGGCACTGGAAGCCCGAATACGACCGTTGGGTGGAGATGTTGGCCGGCCTTAACAGCGGGCCAGGGCACAAGTTAGTGGCCTGGAACTCAGCGTTGATCTACGACATGATTTTCACTCAGCCGGTATTTTACGAATTACCAAATCTTAAGGTGTCAACGCTGTTGATGATTGGTGACGCCGACACCACAGCCATCGGCAGCGACATCGCGTCGGCTGAGGTAAAGGCAAAAATCGGCCATTACGATGTCCTCGGCAAACAGGCCGCCAAGCTGATTCCGGGGGCCAAGCTGATCGAGTTCCCAGGCAAGGGCCATGCGCCGCAGATGGAAGACCCTGCCGGGTTCAACAAAATATTGGTCGATGAGTTGGGTCGAGGCTGAAGAAGCAAGCTTCAGCCCACGCATTAGTGCTGGGCTGAGCGGCCTGAGTATTCAATCGTCGCCTTTGGCAACGCCTGCGCCGCTGATGTGATGGCGTGCCAGCGACGCCGCGACAAATCCCGAGGTTTTCATCTCCTCCACAAAACCCGACAGATAGGCCGCAGCTTCATCGCCTTTGGCCTTAGGGACGCCCATCGCTTGGCGGATGACCATGAAATGCGGCTCCAAAATCTTCAGGCCTCCCACCCGTGCAGCATCTTTTTCAAGTTGCTGCCGAATCCCTGAAGCCACGCTCAAATGCTGATCCAGAAAGCCCTGAACGACCCCTTGAGAGGTCGTCACGCGCACGATCGTTGCCCGCTGCAGCTCGCGTGTCAGGAACAAATCATAAGCGCTGCCTTTGCTCGTCGCCACGGTAACGCCAGGTTGGTCGACCTGTTCCAGGGTCTTGATTGGCGAGTCGGCCCGCACCGCATAAACACCTTCGATCAACACGTAGGGTTTAGTGAACTGGATGGCTTGCCCGCGTTTGGGGTCGATGGCAAAAAAACCGACATCAGCCCTGTCTTGCTCGACGTTCTCGACTGATAGATGAGCAGAAGCAACCGCCACCAGATGCAGGGGAACCCCCAGCCGTTTGGCCAGTTCTGTTGCAAGGTCAACGGAAACGCCCACCGGCTGGCCAGTTTTCGGGTCCTGATTCGCCAAGATCGGGTTGCCCAGGTTGATCGACACGCGCAGCGTTCCGCTGGGGGCGAATATTGATGCAAGCGATGCTGTTGCAGCGGGCGTGAGGTGGGAGGAGGCTGCGTCAGCCTCATGGCCGAAGGTGGTAGCGAGGGTTGCGGTAGTGAGCAGCAAGCGCAGTAGCCGGTTAGTTTTGAGCATGTGATAGGCCTTTGGCTAGGAGGTAACGTGTACCCATGGGATTAGTCGCCAGGGCGTCAGGTTCCCAGTATGTAATAGCACGCGCGTAGGTCTAAGGGCGTGCACGGCATAGCAGCTAGGGGTTGGATGCGGGGTCTCGCGCTCTACCGGGGTAACTAGTGAGCTTTGGCTGTCTAGGCGAATGAACGTGATAACGGCTTTAAGATAACCATCGTATACGCAACTAAACAAACGACTACAAAGCTGATACAAAACAGCCGTTTTGTTGTGTGTATCTATGTAATAATTTGATTCTTATTGGTGTGGTTCGTGAGCAACAGCGCTTTTAGATGAGTGTCAGTATTTTAACTGGCGTGACCATACATCAGTCCGAGTAGGCGTTAGTCTGCTTGAGTGTCAGTTGAAATCAACAGTGTTCTACGTAGGTTTATCTTGTGAGCCACACTAATCCAGTCGACGCAGATACTATTCGTATCACCAAGCTTTTTCCGACGCCTATTGCCTCTGTGAGTGTGCCGGACTACCTGAATTTAAACGCGCAACTGCGAGATGCCATCCTACGGCGTGCCGCTGAAACCACCGGCGTTAGCCATAGCAACGAGGGCGGATGGCAGTCGGCGGAGGATTTTTCGGAGTGGTCAGGCCCTGCAGGGCAGGCATTGATTGCGTTTGGGCAAAGCTTTGTCAATCAGCTGTCCGCCGTCATTTCCCCAGAACACGGATTAATTGAAGCGAATCTGCAATGGACCTTCAGCGCTTGGGCGAATATTAGCACCCAAGGGCATTCAAACTCGCTGCATGGGCATCCTGGCTCGTATTGGTCGGGGGTTTACTGGGTAGACGATGGCCACGAGTTCCCAGCAGCAGAGGTAAGTGGTGAAATAGTCTTCCACGATCCACGCGGGCTAATGCCAACGTTGTTGAGCCCGAGTGTGCGCATGAAGATTGAAGGCTGTTTGTCCGCAGGGCTTTCTCATAAGATTAACCCCACAAGTGGGACATTTCTGATCTTCCCCTCCTGGTTGTTGCACGCTGTTAATCGCTATGACGGCCAAGGGACGCGGATATCGGTAGCGTTTAACTTCGCTGTTTAGAGTCCCCGTCCAAAAGTGCCCACTCCTACAATGGCCGTATCTGCCGCTCGGCCTCTATTCTCCAGCCTTACCGTTTGAAATATCCAGACGCATTTCTATCACATGTGAGCTGTTGCGCCCGCTGATGCTCAAGCGTAGGGTGCTGACTTGTCACATGTGATGCATCGGAGGGCGCTCAATGGCTCGCAAAACTTCAACCGACTACATGCGTGAAATGCGCTCACGGCTGACGGCTGCGGGGTACGTGAAAAGGGAGCTTTACGTGCTTCCGGAAAACGCCGACGCCTTGAGACGCATCGAGAAGTGTTTACGCCAGCCCTACATGGGTAACCGGATCAAACTGGAGGAATTCATGAGCGAAAATACCAACTGGACTATCGATGCGCTGCGCTCAGCGCTGGTCGAACTGGACGTGGTGAAGAGTAATGAAATTGAGTTAACCCTCGTCCAGGGTGCCGAGCCAAGCCTGAGCCTGGTAATGAACAACTTCGGTGGTCTGCCGATCATCATCGCGATTGCCGGCGACCAGGTGCTAGTGGATTCCGTGCTGGTCTACGCCGCTCAGGTGAAGGACATCGCAGCGTTCAACGATACGGTTCTGCGCAGCCGGGACATTTTTCCATTGTCGTCTATCGGTATCGAAACCCTGCCAAATGGCGAAACCGTCTACAACATGTTCGGCGCGCTGAGCGCTGCTTCCTCGCTGACGGTCATCGTCCATGAGGTATTTACCCTGGCAGACAACGTCATCCGTGCCGCTGATGCCTACGAAGATTTTTTAACCGCTGATCCACAGTAATCGGGAGACACATTAATGAGCCTTTGGAAGAAAATGGTGACCGCTTTGCGTGGTGGTGCCTCCGAGGTTGGCGAAGCAATCGTCGACGCTCAAGCATTACGGATCCTGGATCAGGAAATTCGCGACGCCGATGCCTCGATGCTCGCCGCCCGCAACCAACTGATACAGATCAAGGCCAAGCACAAACTGTCGGTGCAGCGCGTCGAAGAGCACGACAAGAACATCACCAACTGGGAACAAAAAGCACTCGCCGCGATGAATAAGGGCGAGGAAAGTTTGGCCCTGGAGTGTGCTGAAAAGGTTTCAGAACTGACCGCGTTACGCGATCAGGAAAAGGCCGCTGCTGACCAGTTCGGCGCTCAGGTTACCAAGCTGATGGGCCAGGTCACCAAGGCCGAAAGCCAGATCAAGGGCCTGCGTCAGCAGGCGGACATGGCCAAAGCCCGCGACAGCGTACAAAGGGCGCAAATCAACGCTGCTGCTGCAACGGGTGGTGCCAATGGTCGTCTGGAAACCGCAGTCGGTTCTTTGGCGCGCATCAAACAGCGTCAGGATGAGCAGGACGCCAAGCTCGAGGCTGCTGAAGAAATTGAAGATGCCGCCAACGGTGGCGATCTCGAACGTCGTCTGCAGGATGCTGGTATTGGTGCGAAAACCGGCGGCGCCGCTGATGTTCTCGCCAGGCTGAAAGCGCAAAGCCAAGCGGGCAATTCAGGTCAGTAAGTTTCACCGGAAAGGGGCATGCGGTTTTTCCTTTTGCCCTTTTCTTTGTCCTGTTTCAATGGTGCAGACATGATTGCCGGAAATGGACTAAGGATAATTCTGGGGCTGGCCGCCGTGATGGTGTTGGTGCAGCTGGTTAACTCGTTGACCGCCAACAGCCTGCTGCACTTCGGGCTGATCCCCAGGACGTTGTATGGGTTGCAAGGCATCGTGTTTGCTCCCTTTCTGCACGGCTCTGTTCGCCATTTGCTGAGCAATCTGTTGCCCTTTATCGTGTTGAGCTGGCTGGTGGCAACCGGAGGCGTTCAGCGCTACGTCCGGGTTGCGATGCTTGTTGCCTTGCTGGGTGGGTTGATGGTCTGGGTCATTGGCAGGCCTGTCATTCATGTGGGGGCGAGCGGCGTGATCTTCGGCCTTTGGGCTTATCTGCTGGCGCGCGCCTGGTATCAACGTAGTCTGGTGAGCTTCGCTGTCGCCTTGATCACGTTGCTTGGCTACAGCGGTTTGATCTTCGGATTCATTCCAGTGCCCGGCGTCTCGATTGAGTCACACCTCAGCGGCGCGCTTGCCGGTATCGTCGTGGCGTGGCTGATGCACTCCAAAGGCTTGGTTCAAAAAAGTTCTGTTTAAACGAAGGAAAAGCACTATGAGTTGGATCAAACGGGCTCTAGGACTGGCGCCGCCCAAGCCATCAGCAGATTCGACAGCGCTCAATAGCGCTGGGTTGCCCGGTCCATTCGGTCTGGCGTCCGGACGCATGCTGGACCTTGATGACTCGCTAAAGCTGCTGCTGGAGGGTCATTCTGAATTGGTCGTTCCCAACGAAGAGGTGGTGTGGTCTGTCGGCCGGGTCGACCTCGGGCAATCCATGCGGCTGGTGCGCTTCTACTTCGAAAACGAAGATTACTGGATGCAAACCATGATGAATGGTCCGGCGGCAGAGGACGTCCAGGACGTCATCCTGTTCGGCTACAGCGCCGTCGTGACCATCAACAGTGAGGCAGAGTTGAAGCGCTTGGTGGGTCCAGACTCTAAAATCGGTTTGCCTGTGTTCGAACACGACGGCTGGGAGTACGAGCGTCAGTGGGGCACCGAAGAGGGCCAGACCGAACTCACACCCATGACCGAACAGGTTTCCAACCCAGACGGTAATTACCGCATTGAGCACCTGAGCATGTTGTATGCGCGCGATACGGGCCTGATTGACCGTCGGGAGTTTCTGCTCTTGTCCGTTGAAGAGGATGAAGAGGGCGTCGTTTCCCTCACCACCTCGCTCGGCGTAACACTGCAATCCACTGACTTCACGGTTATCTAAAAGGAATAAAAATGCTTGAAGCACTGAGCATGTCCCTCAACGGCCAAGCGGTCTTGAGTTTTCTGGTTTATATCGTGGTCGCCGCGATTCTGTTTGGCCTGTTCCAGATGGCCTACACGCGCCTGACCCCGCACAAGGAATTCACCCAGATTCGTGATGGCAATGTCGCCGCAGCCGTCGCTTTGGGCGGTGCGTTGATTGGTTTTGCCCTGCCTGCCAGCAACGTCATCGCTTATAGCGTGAACGTGCTGGATGTCGTGGTCTGGGCGGTGATCGCCGCAGTGGTGCAATTGCTCGCCTTTACCGTGACGAATCTGGTGTTGAAAGACCTGTCAGCGCGGATTAGCCGTGGCGAGCTAGCCGCCGCTATCTACGCCGCCAGCGTCTCAATCAGTGTCGGCTTTCTCAACTCGGCCTGCATGACGCCGTCGACCTGATTGGCTGCTATCGAAGGAGTATTCGATGAGACGTAGTTCCCTGAAACTGGTCCTGGCCAGCACGCTTCCGCTGGCGATCAGCGCGTGCAGCAAAACCGAGGAAGTCACTGCGCGGCAGACTTACCCTACGGTGCAGGCCTGTGTCGATCAAAAAATTCCGGTAGATGTCTGCTCAAGCGCCTACATCGGTGCATTGGCAGATTATCGCAAGACCGCGCCCACCTACGATGACGTCGCCGCTTGCGAAGCGGATTTTGTTCCCGATTACTGCCAACAGAATCCCGATGGCAAGTTCATGCCTAAACTGGGTGGGTTTGAGTTGGAGCTTTCAGGTGAGGTCCCGAAGTCTCAGCTCGACGCTGCCAAGGCACAGGCTAATCAGTCTGGCGGCGAAAGCGCCGGAGGCTTTGGCGGTAGTGGGCTGTTAATGGGTATGTTGATTGGCAATATGATGAGCGGCAACGGTGGTGGCGGTCGTTATTATTCTCAGCCCATCTACCAGACCCGTGATTCCCGTGGTGCTTATCAAACCTCGACGTTGTCGAGGCAAATTGAACAGGGCAAAACCTTCGGTAACTCTACCCA
>NZ_JAMFRV010000641.1 GCF_026224925.1 Pseudomonas sp.
CCATTCATCGGGGTGCGAATTTCATGGCTGATCTTGGCCAGGAACTCGGCCTTGGCATTGATCTCGGCGGTGCTGGCAGCCAGGTCACGACTGGCACTGAACTCGTCTTCAGTAATGCTGCGATGGCGTTCGCTAAGGGCGATGCTCATCAAGAGCCCGGCAATGCAGAACACGCCCAACAAGGTGATGATCAACCACTGTGGTGCGATCAATGTCAGGCCAAGCAGCGCCGGCAAAATCACCAGGCAACCCAAATTGAAAATGATCATGGCCAACACAAACAGTCGAGCAGGGTTGTAGCCTTTCTGCCAGTGGTACACCGACACGAAGAGAATGCTTAGGCTGGACAATGCAACTAGCCCATAGGTGATCAGGTTCAGCGGCAAGGTTTTAACAAACAGCACCAGAAGGCCGCACAGGGCAATAATCAGCATGTCGGCCAGCAGTAGCCGATTGAGGATGAGCGAACCTCGAAGGGCAAAAAAACGGTACGCGAACATTAGCCCGCTCAAGGCTGCCAGGATCAGCGCCCAATACGCGTTGGGCGTCTGTGCGACGTGCCAGTTGGGCAACCACGGCGCTAATAAATTGAGCAGCAACAACGCGCTCAGTGTCAGCATTGCCTCACAGGCCGCCAGCCATAAGCTGCTTTGGTTGCGGTTATGCGCGTAGCGCGTGATGTTCTGCAGAATCAACATCGCCAGACAGCCGAAAAAAACACCGAGGAGCAAGGGCTGACGTTCGTCTGCCGCGCTGGAAACCGCCGACTGCAGGGTTATATACGGCCGTAGTTCTTGCTCTGAAACCAGGCGCAGGTAAACGTCCAGGGTTGTGACGCTCAGCGGTAGCGGCAACAGCAAGTCAGTGGAGTTCAGTGATTGGTTGTTTTGCGGGGTCTTGTTGCCGGTACGTGAGTGGCTGACGATAGTCTCTCCGTCGAGCACGTACAGATCGAGGGAGGCCAGGTCGGGTGCAAAAACGCGCAGCAACTGTTCATGCTCGCCCGGGGGTAAGCGATAATGCAGCCACACCGCACTGTCGCGGTCTCCAGCAGCTACATGGTCAAGCTCAATGGGACTGAATTGGTTCACATAGCGCGCTGACCGCACGTCACTCAGCTGCAGGTTGGCCTGATCATCGAGCAGAGTCGACCAACCAGCACCTTGCTCTGCATAGGCGGGAAGCATGCAGAGAAGTGTCAGCAGAGTGACGGTGAAACCTATGGCAATCCTGAGCCAGTGCACGGCGAAATCCCTTCGTAAGTAAATACCCTATAACTATGCGCGGGGCTGGAATAAACAGGCAAGGCTCGGTGACGAACGCCTGCCTGTGTGGCCCGTCTAACCTTATTCCAGGTCTTGCCCACGCTCGCGAGCAATGGCCCGATAGCCAATGTCTTTGCGGTAGAAACAACCTTCCCAGTCAATTTCTGCGGCCAGCTTGTAAGCCTGCTCCTGCGCGTCGCTTACGCTGTCGCCCATGGCAGTGGCACACAAAACACGGCCGCCAGAGGTGACGACCTGACCGTTTTGCAACGCTGTACCGGCATGGAACACTTTACCGGTCATGCCCGCTGCTACGTCCAAACCTTTGATTGCTACACCTTTAGCGTAGTCGCCTGGGTAGCCGCCAGCGGCCAACACCACGCCAAGACTCGGACGCGGGTCCCACTGAGCTTCGACTTTATCCAAGGCTTTAGCCAATGCAGCTTCGATCAACAACACCAGGCTAGATTGCAAGCGCAACATGATCGGCTGAGTTTCCGGGTCACCAAAACGGCAGTTGAATTCGATAACTTTAGGGTTGCCCGCCTTGTCGATCATCAGACCAGCATAGAGGAAGCCGGTGTAAACGTTACCTTCCTGCGCCATCCCACGGACGGTCGGCCAGATCACCAGGTCCATGACCCGCTGGTGAACTTCGGCGGTCACTACTGGAGCCGGGGAATAAGCACCCATGCCGCCTGTGTTGGGGCCGCTGTCGCCGTCACCGACGCGCTTGTGGTCTTGGCTGGTGGCCATGGGCAGAACGTTTTTACCGTCGACCATGACGATGAAGCTGGCTTCTTCGCCATCGAGGAACTCTTCGATCACCACGCGCGAACCAGCTTCGCCAAAAGCGTTGCCCGCAAGCATGTCGCGTACGGCGTCTTCGGCTTCAGCCAGGGTCATGGCGACGATCACGCCTTTACCCGCAGCCAGGCCGTCGGCTTTGATCACGATCGGTGCGCCGACTTTCTGCAAGTACGCCAGTGCTGGCTCGACTTCTGTGAAGTTTTGGTAGTCAGCTGTTGGAATCTTGTGACGCGCTAAAAAGTCTTTGGTAAAGGCTTTCGAACCTTCCAGTTGCGCGGCACCAGCGGTAGGGCCGAAGCAGTCCAACCCGCGGGAGCGGAACAGGTCCACCACGCCGGCAACCAGCGGCACTTCCGGACCCACGATGGTCAGGGACACGTTTTTTTCTGCGAAGTCGGCCAACTGAGCCAGGGCGAGCACGTCGATATCGACGTTTTCACACTTGGCTTCTGTCGCGGTGCCGGCATTGCCCGGAGCGACAAAGACTTTCACGACACGCGGGTCCTGTGCGACTTTCCACGCCAAAGCGTGTTCACGGCCACCGGCGCCAATGATTAGAACGTTCATTTCAAAAACCTCGATGACGCTGAATTCTGTATGGGCATACGCTGCCGGATGCCTGTCCCTGTAGGAGCGGGCGGTCCCCCCCGTAAGGCCAACCGGGGTGTGAGTTAAAACCCCCTATGGGGATCGCGGGGCCGCCCGCGCCCACACTTTTTTTAGGTTTTTTGTCGGGAGTGTGGCCATGCCGGGAAAACCCA
>NZ_JAMFRV010000642.1 GCF_026224925.1 Pseudomonas sp.
ATGGCGCCCGTATCCAACGAACCCGAATTACTGAACGTATCCAGAGCCTTTCCATACGAGTAGATCCCCCGCAGGCTGTATCCATGTGCGAGCTGCTTAGCAACCACCAGAGATCCAATGTTGCCGTTCGAGTTTCCATCGGACGTTGCGTAGTTGATGGCTCCAAAGTTCGAATTAAGTCTCGTCAGCGTGCCCTTATTCACGATCAGGTCACCTGCAAAGCGATTGACATCCTGGTTGAAGACGGGTAGATGGTGGGCAGCGGAGGCGGAGTAGTTGATCTCCGCAACGAGCGTATTCGTAAACTGGTGCTGTATGCTCAACGACCACTCATCGATCTGCGTGAGCTTGTAGTTGGGTGAGTAGCCACCAAGACCTGCTCGCTGACCGGTGATGCCTCCACTGCTGTTCAGCGTGACGTTGCTTGTATCGACGACGGGACAGACTTCAGTGAAGCCGCTCGGTGCGCTGCAAAGCTGGAAGGTCGGCGTCTGGCCAGACTGCACATTGATGCTTGGAGTGTAGTAGTTTGGCAGGTTGCCGGCTGTGATATCTGTGATGTGGATATAGGGCGGCTGATCGGCGAACATGCCAAACCCGCCACGAAGGGCGGTTCGGCCATTGCCCAGCAGGTCGTACGAGAAGCCGACGCGAGGCGTGAACAGGTACACCGTGTGGTTGAGCACATGCGTGGTATTTTGCAGGCCAGCTACACCGTTGGCGATTTGATCGTCATAGCTCGCGCCATCGCCGAACTTGAAGTTCGTCAGCGTAGGGCTATAGATCGAGAAGAAGTTTTGCATGCTGTCGAACCGAAGTCCCGCGTTGACGGTCAGCCGTGGCGTCACCTTCCAGTCATCCTGGACAAACGCTCCAGTAACAAGCGCGCGGTAGCGACGATTGTACGGAGCTTCATCGTGGGTCAACAGGCTGACCGGAGTACCAGTCTCGGAGGTCGCCTCGTCCTGGATGAAGTCGAGAATGCTGTTGAAGTTATAGGTGGGCCGGTCAAAGGCACCACTCTGCGAATCGGCCTCGCGGATGTTGTCTTCCTGAAAGCCAAACTTCAATGTATGGCTCTTGACCACAGCCGTCAGCACATCGCGCCAGCCGATCGTGGTCTGCGTAAAGTTGCCAGGGCCCCAATTCGCAAAGCCGGTCATACCGGTCACGTTGATGTAGGGGATAGCATCATTTGCCGTGGGCAGGTTAGCGCCGTACGGGCGAATCATGTTGCCGCCGAGTTCATTCAGCAGCCGGGGCGAGAAGGTGTGGGTCCAGTCGGCATTGGCAAAGTCTGAGCTGTTCGACTGATCGTAGTTGAGCGGAGAACGCGCCAGCGCGCTGATCGAGGTGTCGTATGTACGCATAAACTCAGCGTATACACGGTCTTTCTGCCCAATATAGTCATCCCCGCGCACGCTCCATTGATATCCATTCTTGGGAACGGAGAAGCTGATATTCGCCGTGCCGAGAACGGGCAGAGTTCCAGGGATATTGGCGGGCGGAGCGAAGTAGC
>NZ_JAMFRV010000643.1 GCF_026224925.1 Pseudomonas sp.
AATTCATGAAACTGGCGCTTCTCGGTTTCAAGAGCAGGGACGTCATGATATTTGACCATGCGCTCAGCAGGAGGGGCACTTAGACGAGCATCGGTTAACAGGGCTTCGTTGGCATGTACATTTGACATTTTAAATCACCGCTCAATTAGTTCTACATTCTTAAAATCAATGGTCCCTTCATAATCAACATCGAGACCCTTCAAATCTTTACGTACGCCGATAATTTGCTCTTGGTCAAACAAAGGAAGATTGTCTGGATTCTGTTCCCACAGAATCTGTTGTATCTGAGCGTAATAAGACATGCGTTTTTTCCCATCCAGTTCACGAGAGGAAAGTTTCAGTAACTTATCTACTTCAGGGTCGCTATATCCGGTGAGGTTTTGGGGGTCATCGGTAGACAACTTTCGTCTTAGGCGAATATCCGCATCGGATATGCCTGTTCCCAGCAACCACATGTTTGCGTCATTGGTACCTTTACCCGTGCCCTTTCCTGGGTCGGGGCGATACAAGTTCTTTTGGTAAGTAGCCCATTCCCATACCTTGAACTCAGTTTTTAGTCCAACTGCATTGAGATAGCCCTGTACAACTTCAGCAACTTGGCGATCCTTGGTATAGCGACCCGCCGGGGTCCACATCACGATGGTTCCTGGATAGCCCCCTGGATAAATTTCGTTAATGATTTTTTTGGCTGCCTCAGGGTCGTACTTGACTGGAGCAAACTCTTGCCGTGCTTGTGTGCCCTCGGGAAATGGACCCGTAGGTACTTTTCCATAGCCAAGCAGAACTTTGTCGACTATCGCTTGACGATCAATAGCCATACTGACTGCACGGCGGATTCGCGCGTCATCGAATGGTGGCTTGGTTAGGTTCATTTCAAAGAATACCTGAAATGTACTCGGCACACGAAGCAAGGTGGATTTATTGAGCTCCTTTAATTCAATAGCGGCTTCTGGTGACAAATTAGCGGCGACATCAGCATTTCTTGTCCGAAGTTCGATAACTCGAGAAGAATCCTCTCTCACCGGGCGGAATACTATTTTGGATGGTTTCCCGGCTACTCCATAATAAGAAAGGTTTTTTTCAATAACCGCTTGATCATTGGGTATCCAACTATCAAAAACATAAGGCCCCGTACCGGCCGGATGATGCCCGTAAGCTCGTCCGTATTTAACTATCGCTGCAGGGCTATTCATTGACGAGGATTCTTTGGCCAGCAGCTCCAACATTGTTGGCGCAGGGTTTTTTGTCGTGATCCGTACCTGATAAGGTGACACAACCTCCACTGACAGGATATCTGCATAATAAGAACGGTGCGGCGATCCAAGTTTAGGATCACGAATCCTGTCTAAGTTAAACTTTACAGCCTCTGCGCTAAAGTCAGTACCGTCGTGAAACTTAACTCCCTGCTTCAACACAAACGTCCATTGCTTGCCATCTTCCGTCCTGGACCAGGACTCTGCCAAATCGGGTACAAAATTAGAGCGGTCGTTTCCATCCCATGCTATTAACCTGTTAAACAAGTGATCAATGACATTATAAGAAGGTACGCTGCGCGAGATAGCAGGGTCCAAGGTATCTATATCAGAGCCCTGAACGAAGGTTATTTGCCCAATTTCTTTGGCCTGGGCAACCGACGGCAAACCGGCCGACAGCCCTATGATGCCTAGAACAGAAAAACTGCGTATGAGTACTGCCAGAAAATTTAAGCGTCCCATCATCTTTACTCGCTCGATTATTATTGTGGAACTCATCGGCGACTACGCCGCCCTGATCTCAATTAAGCGTTTCGCGATTTCGGATCGATAAAGTCCCGTAGTGCATCGCCGACAATGTTGAAGCTCAATATGGTCAAGACAAGGGCACATCCAGGTGCGAGCAAGACATACGGATGTGTTGTCAACAACGGCCGCGACTCGGCGATCATCGAACCCCACTCCGGCGTTGGCGGCGGTGGGCCAAGGCCAAGGAAACTAAGCCCGGAACCGATGAGGATGGCTTCAGCTAGCGATACGGTTGCCTGAATAATGACCAGAGAGCCAATGTTCGGCAGGATATGTACCAGCAGTAACCGTAGATCACCGACACCGATCGATTTTGAGGCCAGTACAAACTCTCGATTTCTCAGCGACATCACCGGCCCGGCAAAGAAACGGACGTAGATAGGAATGCTCGAAATGGCGATGGCGAGTGTCAGGCTTAATATGCTGTTTCCTGCGACGGTGATAACAAGAATTGCTACCAGAGTCCTAGGGAACGCGATCATGGAGTCCATGACCCGCATTACCAAACTGGCGATGGCGCCGTTGTAATATCCGCAAGCCGCACCCACCGAAACACCAACCAGCATCGCAATACCGACACTGGAGACCGCTACAGTGAGCGTGATGCGTGCGCCCCACAGGACTCTTCCTAATAAGTCACGCCCCATTTGATCCGTTCCAAGCAAAGACTCGGTACCTGGACCAATAAGGGATCTGGACAAGTTAATTTTGGTCACCGAATCCCAGTCAAACAAAAAAGGTGCGCATATGGCAGCTACGATCATTGCCAGGATGACGATAAATGCACTAAACGCAAACCAACGTTTATTGGATATAAGGAAGCCAACAAAGCCCAACCGACGTTTTTTCGGCAAATGCATATCAGCCTCAGTTGTAAGTGATGCGAGGGTCGAGGATTCCATATACGAGGTCCACAATTAAATTGATGATCACTACCAGGGCTGCAAACACAAGGACTGTTCCTTGGACTACATAAATGTCTCGAGCCATAATTGCATCAATCAGGAACCGCCCCATACCCGGCCAGGCAAATACGGTTTCGACAATAACGGCGCCCCCCAGCAGGCGACCGAAATCCATCCCGAAGACTGTAACAAGTGGAATGGCCGCATTAGAAAGTGCGTGTTTAAGAACAACTTTGTAGCTGGGTACGCCTTTTGCGTAGGCAGTACGAATGTAATCTTCTTGGAGCACGTCCATCATCGTGGATCGAGCCAGCCTCGAAAAAGTTGCAACATACGGTAAGCCCAGAGTTACCGCCGGCAGTATCAAGTGCTGCCACCCGCCCCTTCCGGTAGGCGGTAGCCAGCCTAGGCTGGCTGAAAAGATCGACATTAATATAAGGCCGAGAAAAAAGCCGGGTACTGAGATACCTAAAACTGCAAAGGTGGTGAGCGAACTATCAAGCACTCCCCTGGGCCTTAGTGCCGCGATAATACCCAATGGAACACCAATGATGACTGCCAGCAGCATTCCGGCAGCGGTCAACTCAATAGTCGCTGGAAGCGTTCTTGAAATGCCTTCAAGTACCGGGGTAAATGTCTGGAACGATTCACCGAAATCGCCACTGACAATTTTTTTTACATAGATGAGGTATTGAGTGGCGAGTGGTTGATCCAGCCCATAGTTTTGCCGTATTTGCGCAACGTCTTCTGCTGTCGCATCAGGTCCCGCAGCCAGTTGAGCCGGATCGCCGGGAATAAAATGCATAACCAGGAATACCACAATGGATACCCCCAATAGCATCGGTAGCAGGAGTAATAACCTGCGGAGGGTGTAGTTCAGCACGAGTTGTCCTCTTTTTATTTTACGTCAGCACTACCCGGCATTATTGCGAAGCCATGCTGTTAGCTAAAACAATGCAAATAGATCATCGCTCTGTCACACGCCTATCGCAAACCGGCAACATGTTGGACGCACATAACAAAATGTTATACGCTTATCCGAAAGCCCCCTCTCCGATACCGCTCGAGCGCAACGATGAAGCTAAATCCCCGCCAACTGGAAGCCTTTCGGGCAGTTATGCTCACTGGCAGCATGACTATCGCCGCCGAATCGCTACAAATAACCCAACCTGCTGTCAGCAGGCTCATACGCGATCTCGAAATCGTATTGTCGCTTCGACTGTTCCGCCGCGAAGGCAACCGCCTTATTCCAGGCACGGAAGCTCAACTCCTATACGCCGAAGTCGACAAGTTTTATCAAGGTATCGAACGCATTGAGCGCGTTGCGGAAGACTTGGTGACGCTACGCACAGGAACATTGAGAATTGGCTCAATGAGCACACTCGGATTGAGTGTCGTGGCTGAGGGCGTATGTCGTTTCGCTCTAGAACACCCCGAGGTCAGGACTTCTCTGGACGTTCGCAACTCGTTGGGCATTATGGAGCTGACATCGGCGAACCAGATTGATATCGGTTTTGTCCAGGTACCGTCAGGCGAGTATCCAGGGGTTCAATCGATCCCCCTGCCCCGGATCAATGCCGTCTGTGTAATGTCCGTTGACGATGTATTGGCGAGCAAAGAGCTGGTGACAATTGATGACTTGCATGAACGCCGTTTGATCTCACTGAACACCAATAACCCGTTACAGCGCCGCATCACTTCAGCAATGGAAGCGCGCGGTGCCGTCAGCCTGACCTCTGTCGAAACCACCTCCGCTCACTCCGCCTGCGGCATGGTTTCTGGTGGCCTCGGGCTCACCGTCTGCGATCCCTTTACGGCTTCCTACTCGAAATACCCGGGGATTACCTTTAGAAAACTGGATGAAAATATTCCCTTCGAGATTTCTATGGTATTCCCCAGCCATCAGCAACGTTCCAAGTTGGCTTCGGACTTCATGCAGATTATGGAAAACATCTTCAAATCGGAATTTATATCCATGATTCCCCGTTCGGCGTATTAAGCGGGAGCAGGACCGATCCAGAAAGTACGGCCCTGCTCAATTGAGTATCAGCTCAGATAGCGCTAAACCAGCCTCGGCCAATCAGCGGCTCCAATGGGTAGGTTTTTGTCATTGAAGTCATAAGCCGGGTTATGAATCATGCAGTAATCCTCGCCAACGCCATTTCCCAATCTGAGGAAACAGCCCGGACGCTGCTCAAGCATGTAGGCGATGTCCTCGCTGGACATCAGTTGATCCGCTTGGGCGATCACATGCTCGGCACCCACCAGCTCACGGGCAATCTGCAAGGCAAACTCGGTTTCAGCAACGTTCTTATTGATCACCGGATAAAGACAGTCTTCGAGCGAGTTGAAGCGCTGTCCCCATCGCCGGGAATGGCTCCCGGGACTGACTGTGTGGTAGAAACTCCCCCGCGGGCTCCACTCACAAAGGTATCAGCATGAACACTCCAATCGCGATCATCGGTGCGGGGCTTGGTGGATTGACCCTCGCGCGGGTGCTGCATATCCACGGTATCGCAGCGACGATCTACGAGGCGGAAACGTCGGCAAACGCGCGTGCGCAAGGCGGTCTGCTCGACATCCACGAATACAACGGCCAGCTCGCGCTCAAAGCGGCGGACCTTTATAACCAGCTTCTCGGCATCATTATCGAGGGAGCTGATGCCAAACGGATATGCGATCAGCACGGCAACGTCTTGCTTGAATGGCCCAGCACGGATAACGGCGGTCGGCCTGAGGTAGAGAGGGGAGAACTGCGCAGAATTTTGCTCGAATCGCTGCCTGCCGACACCATTCGCTGGGGACATAAGCTCACCGCCGCTACCCCGCTCGGCGGCGGGCGGCATCTGCTGAGCTTCGCTAACGGCTCCACTATGACCACCGACCTTTTGGTGGGTGCCGACGGTGCCTGGTCAAGGGTTCGTCCGCTGCTTTCCGAAGTAAAACCTGCATACGCTGGCATCTCCTTCATCGAGACAGTCCTGTTCCAAAGTAACAGTCGCCATACAGCCAGCGCAGAGGTGGTTGGTGACGGTACCCTGATGGCGGTTGTTCCGAATAAAGGCATTCTTGCCCACCGTCATGCGAGCGGAACCCTACAAACCTACGTAGCACTAAACAGGCCTGAAGACTGGTTCGCCCGCCTCGACCTCTCCGATCCAGTGACGGCCATGGCCCTTCTCGCCGATGAATTTGATGGCTGGGCACCGGAACTTATAGCGCTCATCACCAATGGTGATACTGACCCCGTGCTTCGCCCGATCCATGCGCTCCCCGTCAAGCACAAATGGGACCGCGTACACGGAGTGACACTGCTCGGCGATGCAGCGCACCTGATGTCGCCGTTTGCTGGCGAAGGTGCCAATCTCGCAATGTACGACGGCGCTCTGCTCGGCGAGGCCATTGTCGCCAACCCCGGAAGTATCGAAGCCGCGCTGATTGCGTATGAAAAGGAACTCTTTCCCCGCAGTGCCGAGACTGCTGCGGAAACAGACGGAAACCTAAGGTTGTTTTTCAACGAGACCGCGCCGCAGGGCCTTATTGATTTGTTTACCCAATACCTTCCCGAAAAATGACCATGCCGCTGACTTCGTCAACAAGCAACTCCAAGAGGGGCAAATCGCGCCCAAGGTTTTCCGGGGATCTAGTCTTGCGTAGGCGTACATTTTTGCGCCGACTGAATCAAGCTAATATCCTTGGGCTTGTGGCGAGCTAGATGGAATCGATGTTGACCAATGGGCGAGCCCACGGATGAATCATGCGCATCCTTCGAGATCGGAAGTTAGTCACTTCACTGTAAGCGTTTGCTAACCCAGCGGCAGTTCAATAGTCGCTGAGGTCTTGGCGTATCGATTAGGTTCCACTCGCAATGGATTAAAGCCCGGCAGCCCAGCCGGAGTATCATCGCGGTAGGTGGGTGAAACACTCTGCTTCATCCGCCTGCGAATTTAGAAAATCATCGCCAAAACGCCATCCCTCTCGCCGGCCATCGGGAATCGCAATCGTCATTCCGATGACGCTGTGCAATCGCTTGATGCTTCGATAAATGATGGTGCGCCACGCCCAGGGGCACTGCAGCGAAACATAAAGATGATACCGGTCAGGTTCCGCCCTGTAGCCTTGCTCCCCTTCGGGGGTGACGATCCCACGAAATGCTGCTGATTTACGGAAAAATTTTCCCTGTTCAAGTCCAAGTGTTGATAAATTTTCAATCCAAGTCCCGTTAACTAATTGACCCATTCCGCTCTACGCTCCTCTTGAGTATCAGTTCCGGCGGTCGGTTTTGCCGATTGGTGTCTGCCGTCATTGAGATAGGTACGCTCAATATCACCCGTCAGCATCGGTCTGAAAGCCGACGACACCTCAACAATTTGCTAAAAAATCAGGCCGCAGCTTCGGAAATCAATCATGCGTAATATCACCTACCGTTTGCTAGGTTGAATAACTGGAAGCAGTAGCGAAGACGAAAACTCACCGCCCGTATGGATGGTTGTCGTTCCACCAAAGACGCGTTGGGGACGATCGGACTCGACGTCATGCAGATGGATGGAGCAACCCCGCATTGGTTTACCCCACATCGCAGGCAGTGGCTCAGGGAGACGATGATCAAAATCTTGGCCAGATATCGTTACGGCCAGGCGAAAGCCACGGGGCAAGATGATTGAGGTAGGCCAGATTTCAATGTCGAGTTCATAAATTTCCCCGGGAACTAGCAACTCGTCCTCATTATGGACATGCCACGGTCGGTACGGAAGCGACAAGGTCCTGTCTAGCTTGCGGCGCGATACCCGCAGCCAACCGAAGCTCACTGGATTGTTCGGATCGGTCGCGCCAGCAAATAGAACCTCGCGGCCATTCGGACCGAATGCGCGTAGGGTGACAAAAATATCTGCGTTTGAGGTCGACGAGGATATGAACAGTTTCGCGGACAGCGGTCCGGTCAGCTCGAGTTCTCGTTCCTGCTCCGGCCCCCAAAATGTGACGCCATGAGACAGGGCCTCAAACTGTGCTTTTGATGTAGACGTAGGCTCTCCGCCCAACGAAAAAGATGATGCATCGAGAAATGTGCGAATCCATTCCGTCCGCGCCAGGGGCCACTCATTTTCCGTGCGCTTGGTGAGTCCGTCTGGGCGCCGCAAGTTCAAAATGAGCGGCGGTTCCCGATCCCATCCATTGTCTGCGCCTTTAAGAAAGTGATCAAAGAATCGCCGCATTAGCGCCCGGCCATCCCGGGTGTAGAAATCCGTCCAATGCTCCAAATTGTGCATCTCGAGCCATTGTTTCTTCGAGCCCGACCGAACAAAAGCTTCGAATTGTCACGAAGATGGTTGCACCACCCCAGTTGCCGCGCGAAAGCATGGGCACATCAATGCGCTTGCCTAGATCTTGAGCTTCGAAGACGCAAGTCATAGCGTCCTCTCTGCAGTTGCCGGGACGCAGGAGACGTTGGTGGCTAACTCTCCGCGGTTTTGCTCACGCCTGACTGCTCGGACTTCGCGATGCAATGGCGCAAGCTCTCGATAAGTCCATCGACGCTTGCCTCCACTATTTCCGCAAGAGGAACCGCCGGCGGGGTTCCATACACGTGCGTGCGATAAGGGTGATAGTAGATTCCGAAATGAAACACCCAAAGTATTTCGATCTCCAGCTCGCTCACTTCCGAAGCGTCGGGCAATGGCAACCCCGCAGCCAGACGAACCTCCTCTGCGATTAGATGGAGCAATGGGCGCGTTACATTTCTGATGTATTTCCGGTTGAGATCGCCGCCCGCGAATGCCGCTAGGGTGTAGATGCGAATCCAATCGTAGTCGTAGGTCGATGCAGCATAGCCCACGAAGAACCTTTGCAGTCTGGTCTTTAAATCGGTTGATCGATCACGAAGAAGGGGCAGCCAGTTGACAGTTCCCTGCTTTTGAAAGATCTGCTCGAACACAGCTTCGACGAGAAGTTGCTTCGAAGGAAAATACTTGTAGAGCAATGCTTGTGTTATCTGCATATGCTTTGCAAGTGATCGTGTGTCGACGTTGAATCCATGCGTGGCAAAGAATCCAATTGATTCGCGAATAATGGCCGCTCGACGATTGTCTGGTGACATCCGTCTGCGTGGCTCCCGTTTTTGGTGATGTTTCTCTGGAGGTGCGCTCATGATGCGAGGATACATCAGATTTACGAAGTTCCAGGCATTTAACCAGCGTTCGCATAATCACATATCCTTCGAATGCACCTGCCGCTCAATCCATGAGCGAGCGCTTTAGCCGACGCGATGGCTTAGACTGCGTCGGCGCCGACAAACATTGGCCTATTTACTCGATTCACCGCGCCCGAATAGTCGATCAAGCGCGTCCGGCGAGGCTTTTTCAGGGGCAATCAAGTGACTCGCAAGCGCGGCTTTTGCGGCGTCGGCACGCTCGCTTGCCGGACGCAATGTGATTTGCGCCGTCCATCGCCAGATGTTTTTATACTTCTTCTCCACATCCACATCGAGAATTCCTCCGAGGGCTCTAGCCCACGGGAAGGTTGCAATGTCGGCTACGCTGTAGTTTTCCCCGCCCAGCCAGCTATTTTGAGCAAGCTGTCCGTCAAGCACATCAACGACGCGCAGCACCTGTGCACGGTAACGCGCGAGTGCGTATTGGTTGTCTGAAGGCGCAAAACGAGCAAAGTGAATAAATTGCCCGAGCATTGGGCCGACACTGCTCATCTGTAGCATTAGCCATTGAATCGCCGTACTGCGCTCGACTGGATCACTAGACAGGAATTTGGCGGTCTTCTCTGCCAGATACAAGAGGATCGCTCCTGATTCAAAGACTACGTGACGGCGGCCGCCTGGGCCGTCTTCATCAACGATTACTGGAATCTTCGCGTTGGGATTAAGGCGAAGGTGAGATGGCTCAAATTGAGCGCCTCTCAACAAATCGACCGGAACGGCCTCGTACGGCAATTCCATTTCCTCCAACGCTAGAAAGATCTTTCCAGAATTTGCAGTATCGGCCGCATACAGGGTAATCATAGCTTTCGGTTCCTCAGAATAGATTGTCTAGCGATCTGCGTTGCCGCGTCATCTCGCCACAAATGTCTTGACCGACTTCATCCGGATTAATACATCCAGTCATCGCCAGGGTGTGGAGTATTTCTTGTTGAAGTATTTCCAATGCGCGACTTGCACCCACTTGCCCGGCGTCAGCCGCTGCGCGAGCGAGCGCGACCTCGCCATCCAACCAGACCATCCCGGCCGGCCCGGTAGGCGCAACTACAACCGGTATCGACTGCGATATGCCGAATAAAGTTGTGGCGGTGTACGCGCCGAAACATGCAGCACGCGGCTCCGGAGCCGGATCTTGCGCAATGATTCGCGGTTGTTGGTCAAGGCTAGGTCTTCACCGCAGCCATGGTCCATATACGCAAAGAAACCGTGAGGCATTCGCTTCCGGGCGGCCGCAAAGATGTCATCGTAGTCTTGCCATTTACCTGGAGAACTCATACACATTGCCTCTCGGGCGGAGATACGAAATAGAACGTTTGCACACCTGCCGATTGCACGCCGACTAGTTGTCGCAGCGCAGTTTCACAAAGGGTTCATCCTCTACTCCCGAAGAGCGAGCCCTGAAAGCGCAGCCTGCGGAACGTCCTGAGCGGTTTTTCGGTGTGGAATCGGGGCATCGCCATTTTTAGTGGTCACTTGACCAATTATTTATGTATTTCGATAATCTGTCAACGGGTTGGGGTTTCACAAGGCGCCTGGAACGACCACGCTGCCTACAACCGCGTCCTTGAGCCGCAGGCTGTGAGCTGTGAGCTTAGGTTCCCGTAGTGACAGACGCCTTGGAAGACCTCAGACACCGGCTATTGGTGGGGCACAAAAGCGATGGACGCAGCGTGTATGACGAAGGGGTGAAGGCGGAACAGGTGGTACCCTGTTAGAAGCCCAGCGCTTCGGTGTTGCGCCTAGAGCGTGAGTGCGGCGTCAACGCCATCTGGTTAGCCGTTGACTGCACGAGGATGCCTCTGCAGAGGCTTACAAAAGCATGCCCGAGTCGGCGACCTCACTCCAAATGGCTAACAACTATCACGCACGCAAGATCTCTACGGGAGGTGTGAGGCTTGACTACACATAACAAAAGATATAATTGGTCAACCGACAATTAATAAAGAAAGTCTACTCTTTTTAGCGTGCTGACATGAACGCTTGGCTCTATCTCGGGGGGCGTCCATGCAGGTCCAAGCGCCCTTTCAGCGTCCAGCGTCTCCAAATGCGGGTACACGCTGCCAACGATCTCGGAAGATGTTCAGAAAGCCTGCATGCAGCGACTCACTGCGACGATGAGGTTCACCCGAGCGGCGAATTCTAGTGGATGTCCCTGTCATATCAAAACGCCTCTTTACGGAGTCAGGTTGATGGTTTTGAAAAAACGTTTACGAGGCTTCCGTCGGGATCACGGAGCAATAGGGAGGTATTGCCCCAGGGGATGATCGTTACGGGCATTACAACTTCCGCGTCATTTACCCGAAGCAGCACAGCCTCGACATTATCTACTTGAAACACCAGGATTGCTGAACGATTGCTGAACGATTGCTGGCCGCGACAGCCAATCCGTTATTATGAAGGCGGATCAGATGCTTATCGCTTATCGCTAAAACTATTCCGTTGAAGTGAATTTCAGCGAACCCATCAGCAAGAAATCTAGGCTCAATTGCCGATACATTTTTATAGAACTGGACGAGGCGTTCATAGTTATTGGTAACGAGGCGAACAGACGAGAACTTCATGACGAGACCTAGTAGAAATGAGGTTCCTCACTTTAATTCGAGCCAGTGTCAGTTTCTCACAGTATTGTTTTGCCAGAAACCAGTTCCGAATTGCGCCACTCTTTGAGAAGGGCCTGCTTGTGCTTGTGGTAGCAGTCGGACAACAACGTTGCCTCGTTGATACGATCAGAACGCCCCCCGCAATTCGCACCAGCACATGTGCCTGCTCAAAAAAGCGAGCGCAAAGGGCCAGACCACACGCTTTGAGAGCATTCCCGTCGGGAGTTGATAGGCAATTTCAAGCTTGCGCTCAAGTCGGATGTCATCGCGAAGATTGCTAGGTTTTATTTTGTCCCTGGGCGCCTCCATGCCGCTGCCAACCAGCAGCGCGTAGCCTTCCAGTTCTCGGCGCATGTTTATGGGTAAGACCGCAGAAATCTTCGCTAGCGTGTTCGATGCTGCCTGTACCAAATCGGGGTCGCCGTGGTCTAGCATCAAGCGCATGCCAAGCACCAGCGCATCGAGTTCGGCAGAGCCTAAAATCAGGGCGGGAGCATGAAACCAGGGCTCATGATGTAGCCTATGCCGACCTCACCCTCTATGGCAGCCCCTTGAGCCTTGAGGCTCGCGATGTCTCGGTAGAACGTACGGATACTGCCCCCCATTTCAGAAGCCAAGATTTGCCCGCTCACGGGGAGTCTATGGCGTCGCAAGTCTTGCCACAGGTTAAGCAGTCGCTCAGATCTAGACAATTCGCAATCATATTCAAGAGGGTTGAGAAACACTATCTGGAGCGTAAGCAATGGGATGGACGCCCCCGCCCATAATTGCATCGCTGTGCCAGAGTGAAGGGTGTCGCCATCCACTTGCACGAAGGGGTAATCAGCCATGGAAATCAGAACTGTTGGTATCGACCTGGCCA
>NZ_JAMFRV010000644.1 GCF_026224925.1 Pseudomonas sp.
AATCATGACCATGCTGGGCGCGAGTTACTTCCGCGTAATCGGCAAGGATCAGGTTTACGGCTTGTCTGCACGCGGCATGGCTATCGACACCGCGATGCCGTCTGGCGAAGAATTCCCGCGTTTCACCGAGTTCTGGATCGAGCGTCCAAACCCGGATGACAACCATATAGTGATCTACGCACTGCTGGATTCGCCACGTGCCACGGGCGCTTATCAGCTGACGCTGCGTCCGGGCACCAACACCTTGGTCGACGTCAAATCGCGTATGTTCTTGCGCGAAAAGGTCGGCAAGCTGGGCGTTGCTCCGCTGACCAGCATGTTCTTGTTCGGCGCCAATCAGCCGTCCAAGGTGCTCAACTACCGTCGCGAGTTGCATGACTCCAGCGGTCTGTCTATTCAGGCCGCCAACGGCGAGTGGATCTGGCGTCCTCTGAACAACCCGAAACACCTTGCCGTGAGCAATTTCTCGGTTGAAAACCCGCGTGGTTTCGGCCTGCTGCAACGTGGCCGTAACTTCAGCCACTACGAAGACCTTGATGATCGTTACGACAAGCGTCCAAGTGCCTGGATCGAGCCAAAAGGCGATTGGGGCAAAGGCACCGTCGATCTGACCGAAATCCCTACCGCAGACGAAACCAACGACAACATCGTTGCGTTCTGGCGGCCAGCCGTGGTTCCTGAACCAGGCCAGCCGATGGATTTCAACTACCGTATTCACTGGACCATGGACGAGAAATCGATCCATTCGCCGGACTTGGGTTGGGTTAAACAAACCCTGCGTTCCACGGGCGACGTCAAACAATCGAACCTGGTTCGTCAGCCTGACGGCAGCGTAGCGTACCTGGTGGATTTCGAAGGCCCGGTATTGGCCAAGTTGGGTGAAGACCCGGCAATTCGTAGCCAAGTGACTACGGACGACAACACCGACCTGGTGGAAAATAACCTGCGCTATAACCCAGTGACTAAAGGCTGGCGCTTGACCTTGCGTATTAAAGCCAAAGATACGAACAAGTCGCTCGACATGAAGGCGTACTTGCTTCGTGAAGTGCCTGCCGAGCCGGGTAAAGAGCCTGCAGCGATCGCTATAGTCGCCGACAAAGCTGACAAGAAAGCCCAGAAGAAGGCCGATATCAAGCCTGCTTCTGCACCCGCGCCGAAAGACGATAAAGCCGATGTTGCCAAGGCTGACGCGACCAAACCTGCCGATGCGAAGGCTGACGCAGCGAAAACAGATGCTGCAAAAACCGACGTAGCAAAGGCTGACACCGCGAAAGATAAAGATGGCAAAGAAACCCCGCAGCCTGCAACCGAAGCTGCCCCAACTAATCCAGAACCGGCCAAGAACATACAAGTCTTGACCGAGACCTGGAGCTACCAGTTGCCCGCCGATGAGTAATTCCCAGACCGTGCCAGTGTCTCTGAACGAGTACTTGGCACATTTACCGATGAGCGATGAGCAGCGGGCGGAACTCGCCAACTGCTCGACTTTCGCCGAGCTGCACGAGCGTCTTTCTACGCAGCCGGTAGCGGACGCGACCAACACTGCTCAGGCATCCGTTGGTCGCCGCCTGACGTTGACCACCGCTGACGAGCTGGAAGAGGCAGAAATGCTTGTTCTGGACGCCAGCGGTCGGGTTTGCCTCAAGGCAACCCCTCCGATTCGTCGGACCAAGGTTGTTCCTGAGCCGTGGCGCACCAACATTTTGGTGCGTATCTGGCGGCGGATGACCGGTCGCACCAATATTCCTGATCCGCCGAAGCGCGAGCTGCCTCAGGCACGTTGGCGGTTTGTAGGCTCGCTGCGCCGCTACATTTTGCTGGTGCTGATGCTGGGTCAAACCGTGGTCGCCAGCTTCTACATGAAAGGGATCATGCCGTACCAAGGCTGGTCGTTCGTGTCGTGGGAAGAAGTCTCGGGTCAGTCATTGACCCAAACGGCGTGGCAAGTGCTGCCTTACGCCCTGCAAACCAGCATTTTGTTGCTATTCGGGATTTTGTTCTGTTGGGTGTCAGCGGGTTTCTGGACGGCGCTGATGGGCTTTCTGGAACTGCTCACCGGGCACGACAAATACCGTATCTCCGGTGCTAGCGCTGGTGACGAGCCGATTGAAAAGGGTGCCCGAACGGCCCTCGTGATGCCGATTTGCAACGAAGACGTCGCTCGTGTGTTCGCCGGTTTGCGCGCCACGTTCGAGTCGGTCGCTGCTACCGGTGATCTGGATCGCTTTGATTTCTTCGTGCTCAGCGACACCAACGATACCGATATTGCGGTCGCCGAGCAGCAGTCGTGGCTTGACGTGTGTCGCGAAACCAATGGCTTCGGCAAGATTTTTTACCGCCGCCGCCGCCGTCGCGTCAAACGCAAAAGCGGCAACCTCGACGACTTCTGCCGTCGCTGGGGCGGTGAATACCGCTACATGGTCGTGTTGGATGCCGACAGCGTCATGAGCGGTGAATGCCTGACCAGCCTGGTGCGCTTGATGGAAGCCACGCCAGACGCCGGCATCATCCAGACCGCGCCACGGGCGTCGGGCATGGACACGCTTTATGCGCGCATGCAGCAATTCGCCACGCGGGTCTATGGTCCGCTGTTTACTGCCGGTTTGCACTTCTGGCAGCTGGGCGAATCCCACTATTGGGGCCACAACGCGATCATCCGCATGAAACCGTTTATCGAGCACTGCGCCTTGGCGCCGTTGCCCGGTAAAGGCGCTTTCGCTGGTGCGATTCTATCCCACGACTTCGTCGAAGCCGCGCTGATGCGCCGTGCCGGTTGGGGTGTGTGGATTGCTTACGATTTGCCAGGCAGCTATGAAGAATTGCCGCCTAACCTGCTGGATGAACTCAAGCGCGACCGTCGCTGGTGCCACGGTAACCTGATGAACTTCCGGTTGTTCCTGGTAAAAGGCATGCACCCGGTACACCGTGCAGTGTTTTTGACCGGCGTGATGTCGTACTTGTCGGCGCCCCTTTGGTTCTTCTTTTTGGTGCTGTCGACCGCGCTATTGGCGGTCAACACATTGATGGAACCGCAGTATTTCATGGCGCCACGGCAACTCTATCCGCTGTGGCCACAATGGCACCCGGACAAGGCCGTCGCGCTGTTTTCGACCACCATCGTGCTGTTGTTCCTGCCTAAGCTGTTGAGCATTATCCTGATCTGGGCCAAAGGTTCGGTTGGTTTCGGTGGTCGCATCAAAGTGACCCTGTCGATGCTCATGGAAATGTTTTTCTCGGTGCTGTTGGCACCGGTGCGGATGTTGTTCCATACCCGTTTTGTACTGGCCGCTTTCCTGGGCTGGGCCGCAACGTGGGACTCGCCGCAACGTGATGATGGCTCTACATCGTGGCTCGAAGCGACCAAACGCCATGGTCCACAGACATTGCTGGGCGCTTGCTGGGCTATTTTGGTGGCGTCGCTCAACCCAAGCTTCCTTTGGTGGTTGGCGCCTATCGTCGGTTCCTTGATGCTGTCGATTCCGGTCTCTGTGATTTCTAGCCGTGTCACCCTCGGCCTCAAGGCGCGGGACGAGAAGCTGTTCCTTATTCCTGAGGAATATGCGCCGCCGCAAGAGCTGATCGCGACTGATAAGTACAACCATGAAAACCGCTGGCATGCACTGAAACAGGGTTTCATTCGAGCGGTGGTCGATCCTCAGCAGAATGCGCTGGCGTGTGCCTTGGCCACGTCGCGGCACTTGCAATCGGATCCGGTTGAATGGACGCGCATTGAACGCGTTCGTCAGGCAATGAAGGCCGGTCCTGATGCGCTCAGTAACCACGAGCGTCTGATGCTCCTTAGTGATCCTGTCGCGTTGGCGCGTTTGCATGAGCAAGTCTGGAGCGAAGGTCACACTGAATGGCTATCGGCGTGGCGCGAGTCAGTCGCAGCTGATCCGCACGCACCGTTGTTGCCTTTACAGCCCGTTACTCACTCCATCGAGCGGCAACTGGTTAACGCCTGATAAGGTTCACTGAGTGAAATAAAAACGCCGTTGAGCTAATCCTCAACGGCGTTTTTGTATGTGGTGTTTAGTTTAACTGTGGGACCGAACTCATTCGGGAAGGCAACAACGCGATCATTCAGACAAACCGCGCTGCCTGCTTCCCGAATGAATTCGGTCCTTCAGTCCTACACCCGAAACCGCCCCAATAACCCCTGCAAATGAATACCTAATCGTGCCAGCTCAATGCTTGAGGCCGCCGTCTCCTCGCTGGCTGCGGCGGTTTGTCCGGAGATATCACGTACGTTCAGTATGCTGCGGGTGATCTCTTCAGCCACTGCAGATTGTTGTTCTCCCGCGGTGGCGATCTGTTGGTTCATGCTTTGGATCGTCGACACCGTACGGGTGATGTGCGCCAGCGCGCTGCCGGCACGGCGACTCAACTCGACGCTGCTGATGGTCAGGGTTCGGCTGCTATCGAGTGAGGCGGCGACCTGCTGAGTGCCGTTTTGCAACGCTGCAATAAGCTCTTCAATTTCCTCCGTCGATTGCTGGGTCCGTTGCGCCAGACTGCGGACCTCGTCAGCGACCACCGCAAATCCGCGCCCGGCCTCTCCCGCACGTGCTGCTTCAATGGCTGCGTTCAACGCCAGCAGGTTAGTTTGTTGGGAGACCGACTTAATCACGTCGAGCACGCTGCCGATTTTGTCGCTTTCGGTCGTGAGTTGCGTCATTGCCTGAGTTGAGTTATTGACCTCGGCGGCCAAACGCTCAATTTGAACGATGGCTTCGGACACGACCTCATCGCCCTCGCGCGCCTGCTGATCCGCTTGCGTGGCCGCTTGCGAAGCTTCTTCAGCATTGCGGGCGACTTCCATGACCGTAGCGGTCATCTGGTTCATTGCTGTCGCTACCTGATCGGTTTCATCCTTCTGAGCAGTGACGCCGACGCTGGTCTGCTCGGTGACCGCAGAAAGCTGTTCCGCAGCGCTGGCAATCTGCGTCACGCCGTCGCTAATCCCGCCGATGAGCGTGCGCAAGCTCAAGGTCATCTGCTGCATGCTGGTCTGCAATTGGCCCATTTCGTCGCTGCGATCGACTGTTAGGTTGTTGCTCAAATCGCCTTGGGCGATACGGCCTGCAGCGACCAACGTTTGTTGCAAGGGCACGATGATCTGCTGAGTCATTACCCAGGCGGCCAACAGTCCAAGGACTAATGCCAGACTGGCGACACTCACCAGCGTGGTGCGCGCCCGGGCAGACTCCACGTCGCGTTGGCTGATCTGACGGTTACTCAACTCAGTGCTCGATGCGAGCATTTTGTCCCCCAGCGCCTCCATCGTCTCTTGCGCGGCTTCGGTCTTGATCTGTGTGTCTTTGAACAGGCCGAGCTTGAC
>NZ_JAMFRV010000645.1 GCF_026224925.1 Pseudomonas sp.
CTGAGCACCGCTGCCAGCCTGATGTACAAACCCATTGATGACCTGACGCTGTACCTGACCTATGCCGACAGCCTGCAACAGGGCGACACGGCCCCAGTCGGCACCGACAACTCCGGGTCGATCCTCTCGCCCTACCGCAGCAGAATGTGGGAGACCGGCGCCAAGTGGGCCCTGAACGGAATGAACCTGTCCTTGGCGGCGTTTCAGATCAAGCGACCCTACGCCTACACCCAAGGCACCGTGTATGAAGTAGCAGGCGAACAACGCAATCGCGGCATCGAATTGATGGTGGACGGAAAGCTGGGTCAGAATACCCGGCTGTATGGCGGCGTCGTGTGGCTTGATCCAAAGTTGCTGGACACCGGCTCGGCCAGTACCGAGAACACAACGATTGTTGGCCTAGCCAAATACACCGCCAGCCTATTGGCCGACTATCAGATTCCCGAAATCCCCGGCCTATTCGTTAACGCCACCGCGCGCTACGTTGACCGCCGTGCCACCGACAACACCAACGACAACTGGGTCAGCGGCTACCGGACCTTCGACGTGGGCACGCGCTACTCCACCCGAGTGATGGAGCACGATACGGTGTACCGCTTGAACATCATGAACGTTGGTAACGAACGTTATTGGGCGAATATCGTGCCTGGCGGTCTCAACGGCTACAGCGGATCGGGCAATGCCAGCGCGCAACTGGGCACCCCACGGATGCTTCAGGCGTCGATTCAGGTGGACCTATGAAGCGTCTTTTCGCGCTGCTGATCGGTGCGTCACTGTTGCAGAATGCGGTCGCCACCACGCTGCTCGACGACGCTGGCCAACACGTAGAAATACCCGACAAAGTGCATCGCGTCGCGGATGCCTGGTACGCGCACCACGCCTTGTTGATGACCCTGGGTGCGGGGGGCAGCATCGTTGAAACCGTCAACCATGAGCGCAGCCGGCCGTGGATGTTCTTGGTGCAACCTTCTCTTAAGCAAGCAGCCAGCGTGAACGGGACGGCGTTCAATGCTGAGAGCCTGCTGGCGGATAAAGTCGACCTGGTGTTCGTTTCGACCGGCGACCGAAATGCATCGGCCTATCGCCAAGTGGGTTTACCCGTAGTCAGTGTCGGCTTCAATGATCTGGACGGGCTGGCGCACTCCATGACCATGACCGCACACGCGATGGGCACACCGTCTGCGCTGAAACGCGCCAATGACTACAACGCTTACCTGGCGGGGAAGCGAACTCATTTGGCGGATGTTTTGGGGTCGTTGCCTGAGTCAGAGCGTCCACGGGTGCTGCATATAGCATCGTTGAACCCGCTCAAAGTGGACGGTGATGGAACGCTGATTGATGATTGGATCAAGGTATCGGGCGGCCGCAATGCCGCGACTGGATTGAGTGGAAACCTGCAGGTGGTGTCCGCCGAACAACTGCTGCAATGGCAACCGGACGTGATCATCCTCGCGGCAGACGCGGGTGATATCGAACAGTCCCCTGCTCGCCCCCTGCTGGAAAACCTAAAGGCGGTGCGTAATCAGCAAGTGCTGCGCAACCCAGCGGGGGTGTTCCCGTGGGACCGTTACGGCACAGAGATGGCGTTGCAGATTCAATGGGCTGCGCAGCAGTTGCATCCGGGGTTGTTCAAGGACACCGATATGGTCAGTGAAACCATGGGGTTTTATCAGAGGTTTTTTGATTACCCGCTAGGGCAAGAACAGGCGAAGCGAATGCTTGCCGGGTTGGGGCCAGTGGCGCCTTCGTTAGATCAATAACCGCGTCGCCTGATTCGCGAACAAGTTCGCTCCCACCGGTTTTGCGCCGTGCCACAGACCGTTTCTGGCCGAAGGCCGTGGGAGCGACGCGGTGTATCAGCCTGACCGCGTCGCTTGTTCCTGCGGTATTTTACAGCGCCATGTCAGCCGCTGGATTGCTCTTCTGCTCTGGTTTAGCGGCGCCTTGTGGCGCAACGGTCTGGTCAATCACAGGAGGCGGATCTAGCTGGAGAACGCCTGCGGTGTATGTCCATTCTTGAACAACCCGTGCTGGGTCATCGTTGAGCTTGGTGCCATAGCTCGGCACGATCTGGTGCAGCTTTTCCTGCCAGGCAGGGGTCGCGACTTTGTCCTTGAAGATCTTCTCAAGCACACTGAGCATGATCGGCGCAGCGGTCGACGCGCCCGGCGATGCACCCAGCAACCCGGCAATGCTGTTGTCTTTGGAGCTGACGATCTCGGTGCCCAGTTTAAGGACGCCGCCCTTCTCTTCATCACGCTTGATGATCTGCACACGCTGACCGGCTTGCCACAGGCGCCAGTCTTCTTTCTTGGCGTTAGGGAAGTATTCTTTCAAAGCACTCATGCGGTCATCGTCTGACAACATCAACTGACCGGCCAAATACTCTACCAACGGGTATTGCTCGACGCCCACTTTGGTCATCGGCCAAATGTTGTGCGTGGTGGTGCTGGTGAGCAAGTCGAAGTAGGAGCCTTGTTTGAGAAACTTTGTCGAGAAAGTCGCGAACGGGCCAAACAAGATTACGCGTTTGCCGTCCAGCATCCGTGTGTCCAAGTGCGGGACCGACATCGGCGGTGCGCCGACGGAAGCTTTGCCGTATGCCTTGGCCAGATGCTGCGCCGTGATCGCCGGGTTATCGGTCACCAGGAACGAACCACCCACCGGGAAGCCTGCATATTCCTTGGCTTCAGGAATGCCCGACTTCTGCAACAGGTGCAATGCACCGCCACCCGCGCCGATAAACAAGAACTTGGCGTCGGTTTGGGTTTCGGTACCGTCTTTCAGGTTCTTGTAAGAAACACGCCATGTGCCATCCGCATTACGCGTGATATCGCGCACTTCGCTCGACAACTTCAGATCAAAGTTGGGCTTGGTTTGCAGGTTGGCAACGAACTGGCGGGTGATCTCGCCGAAGTTAACGTCGGTACCGATTGGCGTCCAGGTGGCCGCGATCTTTTGGTTCGGATCACGTCCTTCCATCATCAACGGAACCCATTTCTTGATTTGTACCGGGTCTTCCGAGTACTGCATGCCCCGGAACAGCGGACTTGCCTGCAGCGCTTCGTAGCGCTTTTTCAAGAACTTGATGTTGTCATCGCCCCACACAAAACTCATGTGCGGCGTGGAGTTGATGAAGGAATGCGGGTTTTTCAAGACGCCATTCTTGACCTGCCACGACCAGAACTGACGTGAGATCTGAAACGCTTCGTTGATCTCGATGGCCTTGGGAATCTCGACCTTGCCGTTCTTGTCTTCTGGCGTGTAGTTCAGCTCAGCCAAAGCAGAGTGACCCGTGCCGGCGTTGTTCCAGCCGTTGGAGCTTTCTTCGGCGACGCCATCAAGGCGCTCAACCATCTCCATGGACCAACCAGGTTCGAGTTCATTGAGCCAGACCCCGAGGGTCGCACTCATGATCCCGCCACCGATGAGCAGTACATCGACTTTTTTTGCTTCAGCGGCGTGCGCGGGCATCAGTCCCATGGACAGTGCCAAGCCCAATAGGGCCGTGTTCACTTTTTTTAACATGCAGTAATACCTGGGGTAGAAGCCATACAAAGCCGATTTACGTCATCGGCCTCACGTGTATGTCCCTCCTGCGCTGACTTTTTGTTAGTCATTGGCTTCAGCTGCTTGGGTGACACTTGTTTTGGGTAAAAATTATCGGGCAAAGAGAATAAACGAGAATGATTCCATTGTCCCTATTCAATTTCGTAACATACTGAAACGTCTGACTATTAACCTTCTTATCGCGCCGTTAGTAGACGAGTTCCAGTGCGGCTGATGAAGTCAACAAGTTGCCTTACACAGACTGCATAACCACTCTACGTCGATGACAATCTTTGGGTTCAAGTTTTTTACCTTTGGAAGACCTTACTTCAAGTAAGGCAATAGCTTTATCGGCGTCGTTGTCCACCAGGATCGAATGCACTTCCCCCTCTTCGAACATGTAGCGCTCGCCCCATTGACGCATGCTCACCACGATAGGAAATATCGAACGGCCTTTTTCGGTCAGCACGTACTCCTTGTACGCACTGCCATCAGATGCCGGTTGCACCTCAAACAAACCCAACTCGACCAGCACCCGAAGACGAGAGGACAGGATGTTCTTGGC
>NZ_JAMFRV010000646.1 GCF_026224925.1 Pseudomonas sp.
GCAGCTCGCTCAAGCGTTTGGTGAAGCGTGCAGCCGCAGCACCGTTGATTACGCGGTGATCGTAGGACAGTGACAAAGGCAGCATCAGTTTCGGCTGGAAGGCTTTGCCGTCCCAGACTGGCTGGATAGTTGCCTTGGACACGCCAAGGATCGCCACTTCCGGCGCGTTGACGATTGGCGTAAAGCCGGTGCCGACAATGTTCCCGAGGCTGGAAATCGTGAAGCACGCGCCTTGCATGTCGTCCGCAGACAGCTTTTTAGAGCGGGCTTTTTCAGCCAGTTCAGCCGCTTCTGCCGCCAATTGCAGCAGGCTTTTCTGATCGACGTTCTTGATCACCGGGACCAGCAGACCTTCCGGCGTGTCCACGGCAAAGCCGATGTTCACGTATTTCTTGCGGATGATTGCTTTGCCGCTTGGTGCCAGCGAGCTGTTGAAGTCCGGCAGTTCCTTGAGCAGGAAAGCGCTGGCCTTGAGCAGCAACGGCAGGACGGTCAGCTTGACGCCGGCTTTCTCTGCAACGGCTTTTTGCGCGATACGGAAAGCTTCCAGTTCGGTGATGTCAGCCTGATCGAACTGAGTCACGTGTGGAATGTTCAGCCAACTGCGATGCAGGCTGGCCGCGCCAAGTTGCATCAGGCGCGTCATCGGTACTTCTTCGGTTTCGCCATAACGGCTGAAGTCGACAACCGGAATCGGCGGAATGCCCGCACCGCCAGTAGCGCCGGCAGCCGGAGCAGCCTTGGCTTTTTGCATCATGGCCTGGACGTAAACTTGCACGTCTTCCTTGAGCACGCGACCGTGTGGACCGGTTGCGCCGACTGCGTTCAGCTCAACGCCGAATTCACGGGCCAGTTGACGAACCGCCGGGCCAGCATGAACCTTGGCGCCGTCTTTAGCGGGTGCTGGTGCCGGAGCAGCAGGTGCCGCTTCAGCTTTCGCCGCAGGCGCAGGCACTGCCGCTTCAGCCTTGGCCGGAGCCGCAGCAGGTGCCGCCGCTTGTGCTGGTGCAGCAGGTGCAGCTGCTGCGCCGGCCACTTTCAATTTCAGGATCAGGTCGCCGGTGCCGACTTCATCGTCCAGCTTGATGATGATGCTTTCCACGACGCCAGCAGACGGCGACGGGATTTCCATACTGGCTTTGTCGGATTCGAGGGTGATCAGTGATTGATCAGCCTCGATGGTGTCGCCGACCTTGACCATCACTTCGATGATTTTGGCTTTGCCTGACGAACCGATATCAGGAACGTGAATGTCCTGGACGGTTTCGCTGGCGGCAGCGTCAGGCGCAGCGGCGACCGGTTCAGCCGCTGCCGGTGCAGGCGCAGCTTTTTCCGGAGCCGCGGCCGCAACCGGCGCAGCAGCAGGAGCCGCCTCGGCAGGTGCAGCAGCCTCACCTTCGACTTCCAGCTCAAACAGCTCGTCGCCTTCTTTCAGGCGGTCGCCCAGTTTCACTTTCATGCTTTTGATGACGCCGGCTTTGGGAGCAGGAATTTCCATGCTCGCCTTGTCCGATTCCAACGTCAAAATGCTTTGTTCGGCTTCGATGCGATCGCCGACCTTGACCATCAATTCAATGACTTCACCTTCACCGTTGCCGATGTCGGGTACTCGAATTAGCTCACTCACAATGTCTCTCCTTCGGAGAACCTGTTCACTCTCGACTGCGCTGTATTGGGTTGCGCCGAAAACAGCGTCGGATGCTCATTTACCGAGGTAAATTCCGCATCGTCAGCCGTTGCGCGCTTCTTGTCAGCGCCCTATGCGATCTTGAGACAGACTCTTAACAATCAAGTGGGTTGCGTTTCTCAGGATCGATGCCGAACTTCGCAATGGCTTCAGCCACTACTTTAGGTTCGATATCGCCGCGATCAGCCAAGGCTTCCAGAGCAGCCAGCACCACGAAGTGACGGTCAACTTCAAAGAAGTTACGCAGCTTCTTGCGGCTGTCACTGCGGCCGAAACCGTCAGTGCCCAGAACTTTGTATTCCTTGGTTGGTACCCACTGACGAATCTGGTCAGCAAACAGCTTCATGTAGTCAGTCGATGCGATCACCGGACCTTTACGGCCAGTGAGGCATTCTTCTACGTAGCTCAGGACCGGTTTCTGACCTGGGTGCAGACGGTTGCTGCGCTCTACTGCCAAGCCATCGCGACGCAATTCGTTGAAGCTGGTAACGCTCCAAACGTCTGCACCGATGTTGAACTGCTCGCGCAGAATCTTCGCCGCTTCACGTACTTCACGCAGGATGGTGCCCGAGCCCATGAGCTGAACGTGGTGCGCCGCTTCCTTGGTGTCTTCTTCCAGCAGGTACATGCCCTTGATGATGCCTGCCTCGGAACCCGCCGGCATGGCCGGGTGCGCATAGGACTCGTTCATCACGGTCAGGTAGTAGAAAACGTCCTGCTGCTCTTCGAACATCAGGCGCATGCCTTCACGGATGATCACCGCAAGTTCATAGCCGTAAGTCGGGTCGAATGTGCGGCAGTTCGGGATCGTCGAGGCCAGGATATGGCTGTGACCATCTTCGTGCTGCAGGCCTTCGCCGTTGAGCGTGGTACGACCCGCCGTGCCGCCAACCAGGAAGCCACGGGTGCGGCTGTCGCCAGCGGCCCAGGCCAAGTCGCCGATCCGTTGGAAACCGAACATCGAGTAGAAGATGTAGAACGGAATCATCGGCTGGTTGTGGCTGCTGTACGACGTACCGGCAGCGATGAAGGAGGACATGGCGCCTGCTTCGTTGATGCCTTCTTCGAGAATCTGGCCTTTCTTGTCTTCGCGGTAGAACATCACTTGTTCTTTATCGACTGGCTCGTAGAGCTGGCCGACGGAGGAGTAGATGCCTAACTGACGGAACATGCCTTCCATACCAAAGGTACGGGCTTCGTCCGGGATAATCGGAACGATGCGCGGGCCGATCTCTTTGTCCTTGACCAGTTGCGACAAGATTCGCACGAAGGCCATGGTGGTGGAGATTTCGCGGTCGCCAGTACCGTCAAGCAACGCTTTGAGGGTTTCCAGCGGCGGCGTCGGCAAGCTGAAACTCTTGGCGCGACGCTGCGGTACGAAACCGCCGAGTGCGGCACGACGCTCGCTCAGGTAACGGGCTTCGGCGCTGCCTTCTTCAGGTTTGAAGAACGGCAGAGCGTCCAGTTGGTCGTCTTTGACCGGAATGTCGAAACGGTCGCGGAAGCTTTTCAGGCTGTCGACGTCGACTTTCTTGGTGTTGTGCGCAGTGTTCTTCGCTTCACCGGCGCCGGTGCCATAACCTTTGATGGTCTTGGCAAGAACCACGGTCGGTTGACCCTTGTGGTTGACCGCCTGGTGGTAGGCCGCATACATCTTGTACGGGTCATGGCCACCGCGGTTGAGCTTCCAGATTTCGTCGTCGGACAGGTCAGCAACCATAGCCTTGAGTTCAGGCGAGTTGAAGAAGTGTTCACGAACGAACGCGCCGTCTTTGGCTTTGTAGTTCTGGTACTCGCCGTCGATGACTTCGTCCATCCGGCGTTGCAGGATGCCGTCGACGTCTTTGGCCAGCAGTGGGTCCCAGAAACGGCCCCAAACAACTTTGGTCACGTTCCATTGAGCACCACGGAACACGCCTTCGAGTTCCTGGATAATCTTGCCGTTGCCGCGAACTGGACCGTCGAGACGTTGCAGGTTGCAGTTGACGACGAAGATCAGGTTGTCGAGTTTTTCGCGACCGGCCAGGGAGATTGCGCCCAAGGATTCCGGCTCATCGGTCTCGCCATCACCAAGGAAGCACCATACTTTCTGCTTGCCTTCAGGGATGTAACCGCGGTGCTCCAGGTACTTCATGAAGCGTGCCTGGTAGATCGCCTGGATCGGGCCAAGGCCCATGGATACAGTCGGGAACTGCCAGAAATCTTTCATCAACCACGGATGCGGGTAGGACGACAGACCCTTGCCATCAACGTCCTGACGGAAGTTGTTAATCTGGTCTTCGGTGATCCGGCCTTCCATGAACGCACGGGCATAAACGCCCGGCGAAGCGTGACCCTGGAAGTAGATCAGGTCGCCGCCGTGTTCGTCGGTCGGTGCCTGGAAGAAGTAGTTGAAGCCTATGTCATACAGCGTCGCGCTGGAGGCGAAGCTGGAAATGTGACCGCCCAGGTCGGGATCGTGCAGGTTGGTTTTGACCACCATGGCCAAAGCGTTCCATCGCACCAACGAGCGAATGCGGCGTTCCATGAACAGGTCGCCAGGCATGCGTGCTTCGTGGGTAACGGGAATCGTGTTGCGATACGGCGTAGTGATGGCGTACGGCAGCTGTGAGCCACTTCTGGTGGCTAGCTCACCCATACGGGTCATCAAATAGTGAGCGCGGTCTTCGCCTTCTTTGTCGAGAACCGATTCCAGGGCGTCCAGCCATTCCTGGGTTTCGACGGGATCGAGGTCTTGCATGGCTTGCTCCAGGGCGGAAAGGCTTCCAGAATCGGTTGCCTGAGTTTGCGACTGGCCTTGTGGGCAGACGACATAAATTCTTGGATGACCGGAGGTTGTACCGGCGTCGTGTAGTTTTACTACAAATCGTCGGCCATTTCAGCTTTTGGGCTGTATGCCTTAGTAGTAAAACTACAGAAGAGCGCGAGTTCAGCTCCTGCTGCGTTGTGAGATAAATCGATATTGTGACTGCGAAGCGAACTCTAACAGGTTAAAACTTGATGCTGGCTGCCAACAAATGCGTTTTTTCAGCTATTTATAACTTTTGTTCGACGATCCTGCCGGTTGTGCATTTCTTCTTGTCACCCCGGCGGCCGTTTCTCACGCCGACCAAGGATAGACCATGAGCCTCCCTATACTGACCGAACTGCCGGCCATCCTCCTGCCGTTTGTCGGTCGTGCGCAACAGACTTTACGTAGCAACGCGACGGCTTTGTCCGACGCCGCATTGGCGCAACTTGACGCGTGGCCCGAGTCCCGCCGGGTAGCGTTCGATCGCGTATGCGCGGCCAGTGACTTTGTGGCAGAGCAAACCTCTCGTGACTCACAAATGCTGCTGGACTTGGTGGACTCGGGGCAATTGGATCGCAGTTTTACCGTGGGTGAGTTGCGCGAACAAATAGCCGCCGCATTACTGTCAGCCGAATCCGAAGACGATGTGGGCCGCCTGTTGCGTCGACAGCGTAGCCGGCATCAAGTTCGCATTGTCTGGCGTGACTTGACCCGACAGGCCGACCTTATAGAAACTTGCCGCGACCTGTCGGACATGGCGGACGCCTGCATCGATCTGGCTTATCAATGGCTGTACGTGCGCCATTGTCAGCAATTCGGCACGCCCATGGGGCGCCGCAGCGGCGAGCAGCAGCAAATGGTGATCCTCGGCATGGGCAAGCTGGGGGCTGTGGAGCTTAACCTCTCTTCGGACATCGATTTGATCTTCGGCTATCCAGAAGGCGGTGAAACCCAAGGCGTTAAGCGTTCGATCGATAACCAGGAATTCTTCATCCGGTTAGGCCAGCGGTTGATCAAGGCGCTGGACCCAATCACCGTGGACGGCTTCGTATTTCGCGTTGATATGCGTCTGCGGCCTTACGGCTCGTCCGGCGCTTTGGTGCTCAGCTTTAATGCGCTGGAGCAGTATTACCAGGATCAGGGGCGCGACTGGGAGCGTTACGCCATGATCAAGGCCCGGGTCGTCGGCGGTGATCAGGTGGCGGGTGCGCAGTTGCTTGACCTGCTGCGGCCTTTTGTCTATCGGCGTTATCTGGATTTTTCGGCCATCGATGCGCTGCGCACCATGAAGCAGCTGATCCAACAGGAAGTTCGCCGCAAAGGCATGGCTGACAACATCAAGCTCGGCGCTGGCGGCATTCGTGAAGTCGAGTTTATTGCCCAGGCCTTCCAACTGATTCACGGAGGGCGCGACCTCAGCTTGCAACAACGGCCATTGCTGAAAGTGCTGAACACACTGGAAGGGCAGGGATACCTGCCGACTGCGGTGATTCGCGAGTTGCGCGAGGGTTATGAGTTTTTGCGTTACACCGAGCACGCGATCCAGGCCATTGCTGATCGTCAGACGCAAATGCTCCCGGACGGTGAAGCTGATCAGGCACGTATTGCGTTCATGCTGGGTTTTGCCGATTGGGCGAGTTTTCATGAGCGCTTGATGTATTGGCGCGGCCGGGTCGCGTGGCACTTCCGCCAGGTGATCGCCGACCCGGATGAAGAAGATGGCACCGAAAACAGCGAACTCGTGGTGGGCGGCGAATGGCTGCCGTTGTGGGAAGAGTCGCAAGATGAAGAGGCTGCTTGCCGACAATTGGAGCAAGGGGGATTCACCGATGCCACTAAGGCACTGAAATGCCTGTCTGGTTTGCGTAACAGCCCACAGCTGCGCGCCATGCAACGGCTGGGACGTGAGCGTCTGGATGCGTTTATTCCTCGGCTATTGGCCCAGGCGGTGGAACATAGCAATCCGGACTTGGTGCTGGAGCGCGTGCTGCCATTGGTTGAGGCGGTGGCTCGACGTTCGGCGTATCTGGTACTGCTCACCGAAAACCCCAGCGCTTTGCGTCGCTTGCTGACGCTGTGTGCGGCCAGCCCATGGATCGCCGAACAAATCGCACGGTTCCCGTTACTGCTGGATGAGTTGCTGAACGAAGGTCGTCTGTTCAGCCCACCCCTTGCGCCCGAGCTGGCGGCAGAGTTGCGCGAGCGGCTGATGCGTATCCCGGAAGACGACCTTGAGCAACAGATGGAAGCCCTGCGCCATTTCAAGTTGGCGCACAGCCTGCGGGTTGCAGCCTCGGAGATCAGCGGCAACTTGCCATTGATGAAAGTCAGCGACTACCTCACCTGGCTGGCGGAAGCGATTCTGCAACAAGTGATGGCGTTGGCTTGGCGGCATACGGTAGCGAAGCACGGTACGCCAATGCGATCGGATGGCACGTTGTGTGATCCTGGCTTTGTTGTCGTGGGTTACGGCAAAGTCGGTGGCATCGAGTTGGGCCATGGTTCAGATCTGGACTTGGTGTTTATTCATGACGGCGACCCACAAGCGGAAACCGACGGCGCCAAACCTATCGACAGCGCGCAATTTTTCACCCGGCTGGGGCAGCGGATCATTCACCTTCTGACCGCTCAGACCAACTCGGGGCAGTTGTATGAGGTCGACATGCGCCTGCGTCCGTCTGGGGCGTCAGGGTTGTTGGTCAGTTCTATCGGCGCATTCAATCGCTATCAACAGAACGAAGCGTGGACCTGGGAGCATCAGGCGCTGGTGCGTGCTCGGGTATTGGTGGGCAGTCAGGAAGTGGGGGCAGATTTCGAGCAGGTCCGCGCCGCTGTCTTGGGTCGGGAGCGTGATCTGCCGACGCTGCGGGCCGAGGTCAGCGAGATGCGCGCCAAGATGCGCGATAACCTCGGGAGTAAGGCGACGGCTGCCGGAACGGCGGCGAACGCCTTTGAAGCCACTGCGCCGTTCGATCTCAAGCAAGATGCCGGTGGTATCGTCGATATCGAATTTATGGTGCAATACGCCGCCTTGGCATGGTCCTGTGAGCATCCGGAGCTGCTGCGTTACACCGATAACATCCGTATTCTCGAAGGGTTGGAGCGCGCCGGTTTAATGTCCGATGCGGACGCCGAGTTGTTACGTGAGGCCTATAAAGCCTACCGTTCAGCCGCTCACCGTCAGGCCCTGCAGAAGCAGGCTGGGGTGGTTAGCGGTGATCAATTTCACGCCGAGCGACGGGAAGTGTTGCGGATCTGGGCGAGGTTGGGCTTGAGCTAAGTATCGCAATGGCACGCCGACAGGGGCGTTCTTAGTAGCTATGACAGGGAGGCGTCAGGTTGTGTGGCAATGCACAACAACCTGGCTAGCCTCCCTGATCGTTTCTGGTGGTTTTTGGATTACGCATGAGAATTCTGATCGTAGGGCCAAGCTGGGTCGGCGACATGGTGATGGCGCAAACGCTGTTCCAGTGCCTAAAACAGCGTTATCCCCAGTGTGAAATCGATGTGCTGGCGCCCGAGTGGAGTCGGCCGATCCTTGAGCGCATGCCAGAGGTGCGCAAGGCCTTGAGCTTTCCGCTCGGCCACGGCGCGTTGGAGTTAGCAACCCGCTGGCGGATCGGCAAGTCGCTGGTGGGGCAATACGACCAGGCGATTCTGCTGCCGAACTCGCTGAAATCAGCGTTGGTGCCGTTTTTTGCCGGCATCCCCAAGCGCACTGGCTGGCGGGGCGAGTTTCGTTATGGGCTGCTCAACGACGTGCGCACCCTCGACAAACAACGCTATCCGCTGATGATTGAGCGGTTCATGGCGCTGGCTTATGATTCTGGTGCCGACATCCCTCGGCCCTACCCACGTCCGACCCTGCAAATCGATGCGGCTACCCGAGACGTCGCGTTGCAAAAATTTGATTTGAGCCTTGATCGTCCCGTGCTTGTGCTGTGCCCCGGTGCCGAGTTTGGCGAATCCAAGCGTTGGCCCTCCGAGCATTACGCTAAAGTTGCCGAAGCCAAGGTCCGTGAGGGTTGGCAGGTCTGGTTGTTCGGTTCGAAAAAGGATCATCCGGTGGGCGAAGCCATTCGTGATCGGCTGATTCCAGGCCTGCGCGAAGAGTCCGTCAACCTCTGCGGTGAAACCTCGCTGGCCGAAGCGATCGACCTCATGTCTTGCGCTGACGCTGTCGTCTCCAATGACTCGGGGCTGATGCACGTGGCTGCGGCGCTTAATCGTCCGCTGGTGGCGGTGTACGGTTCCACCTCTCCAGGGTTTACTCCGCCTTTGGCTGAACACGTCGAAATCGTCCGGTTGGGCATCGAATGCAGCCCTTGCTTCGATCGCACCTGCCGTTTCGGCCACTACAACTGTCTGCGGCTGCTTGAGCCCAAACCTGTGGTCGAGGCGCTTGAGCGTCTGGGCGGCACACCGGTCGAGGTTTCCTGATTTTGTGTAGCTTGCGGGTACTATTGATTAAAACCTCTTCGATGGGGGATGTGATTCACGTATTGCCAGCGTTGACCGACGCGGCGCGTGCGTTGCCAGGCATTCAGTTCGACTGGGTGGTGGAAGAGAATTTTGCCGAGATTCCGTCTTGGCACCCTGCGGTGGCAGATGTGATTCCGGTGGCTATCCGCCGCTGGCGTAAAAACCTCTGGCAAACGTTCAAGGGCGGCGAGTGGCGCGGCTTGAAGAAGCGCTTGGGCGACACCCATTACGACCTGGTGATCGACGCTCAAGGGCTTGTGAAAAGTGCCTGGCTGACCCGCTACGTAAAAGCGCCGATTGTGGGCCTTGATAAACTCTCTGCCCGCGAGCCGTTGGCCAGCCGATTTTATGACCGGCATTTTCCGGTCAATCCCGCGCAACATGCGGTGCAGCGCTCGCGGTTGTTGTTCGCGCAAGCCTTGGGTTATGAAGTCCCGGACGATATCGGTGATTACGGCCTGGATTGCTCACGCTTGATAGACGCACCGGTTGATGCGCCGTTCGTGTTGTTTTTGCACGGCACCACCTGGGACACCAAACATTGGCCCGAGCTCTATTGGCGGCAGTTGGCTGAAATTATGGTCGGGCGCGGCTTGCAGGTGCGTTTGCCGTGGGGTAACCCTGCGGAGCTGGCCCGTGCCGAGCGCATTGCCTATGGCCTCGATAACGTCGTGGTGCTGCCCAAGCTGAATCTGGCCGGTATGGCGCGGGTGTTGGTTGTCGCTCAAGCCTGTGTGGCGGTGGACACTGGGCTCGGCCATCTGGCAGCCGCGTTGGACGTGCCGACCGTGTCACTGTTTGGTCCGACTGACCCTGTATTGACCGGTGCTTACGGTCGATCACAGGTCCATATCGCCAGCGACTTCCCGTGCGCGCCGTGCCTGCAAAAAAAATGTACTTATCGCCCGACCGCTGAAGAACAGCGTCGTTTTGATCTCAATCGCGAGTGGCCGTTGTGCTTCACTCGTTTGAATCCCGAGCGAGTAGCGAGCCAATTGGGCTCGCTGTTGCTGGCAAAGGAATCCAGCTGATGCAATTGGCTTTTGTACTGTACAAGTATTTCCCGTTTGGCGGCCTGCAGCGCGACTTCATGCGCATTGCCTTGGAGTGCCAGCAACGCGGTCACCAGATTCGCGTCTACACCCTGACGTGGGAAGGCGACGTGCCCCCCGGTTTCGACGTGGTGATGGTGCCGGTCAAGGCACTGTTCAACCACACGCGCTACGAAAAACTCACGGCGTGGGTCGAAGCCGATTTGGCCAAGCGCCCCGTGGACCGTCTAATCGGCTTTAATAAAATGCCCGGTCTGGACGTGTACTACGCCGCCGATGGCTGTTTTGAAGACAAGGCACAAAACCTGCGCAATGCGTTGTATCGCCGCTGGGGTCGCTACCGACACTTCGCGGCCTATGAACGAGCAGTGTTCGCCAAAGGCGCAAAAACCGACGTATTGATGATTTCCGAAGTCCAGCAGCCGCTGTTCGTCAAACACTACGACACCCCGGCGGAACGCTTTCATTTGTTGCCGCCTGGTATCAGTCTTGACCGTCGGGCGCCGGCCAATGCGCCGCAGATTCGTGCCGAGTTCCGAGAGGAGTTTGGCTTGGCTGACGATGATTTGCTGGTGGTGCAGATTGGCTCCGGGTTCAAGACCAAGGGCGTAGATCGCAGCCTCAAAGCAGTGGCTGCGTTACCGCCGGAGCTGAAAAAACGCACGCGGCTCTTTGTAATCGGCCAGGACGACCCCAAAGTATTTCAGGTCCAAAGCGCCGCCTTGGGCATTGGCGAGCAGGTGCAGTTTCTCAAGGGTCGCAGCGATATCCCGCGCTTCCTGATGGGTGCTGATCTGTTGGTTCATCCGGCTTACAACGAAAACACGGGCACTGTTCTGCTTGAGGCGCTGGTTGCCGGTTTGCCAGTGCTGGTCAGCGCCGTGTGTGGTTATGCGCACTACATCGCTGAGGCTGACTGCGGGCGGGTGCTGGACGATCCGTTCGAACAGGCACAGCTCAATCAATACTTGGCTACCATGCTCGCCGATGATTCGGCGCGCGCAGCCTGGAGCCAGCACGGTCTGGTCTTCGCCGATACGGCGGATCTTTACAGCATGCCGCAGCACGCGGCCGATGTGATTCTGGCGGAGCACCACGGATGAAGTTGATTCTCGCTGAACCGTTCGAAAGCCTGTGGAACGGGCGCGATGCCTTCGTTGAAGTCGAGGCGCTGGACGGGCTGGTTTACCGCGAACTCGAAGGTCGGCGCACGCTGCGTACCGAAGTCGAAGGTCGAGGCTATTTCGTCAAGATCCACCGCGGCATCGGCTGGCGTGAAGTGGCGAAAAATCTGGTCACCGCCAAGCTTCCAGTGCTGGGGGCAGGGCAGGAGTGGAGGGCGATAAAGCGCCTGCACGAAGTCGGTGTGCCAACCATGACGGCCGTGGCCTATGGCGAGCGCGGCAATAACCCGGCGTCGCAGCATTCTTTTATCGTCACTGAGGAACTAGCGCCGACCGTAAGTCTGGAAGATTTCAGTATCCATTGGCGTGAACAGCCTCCTGAAATACACCTCAAGCATGCCTTGATCGCAGAAGTTGCGCGCATGACCGGCATGATGCACCGCGCCGGGGTCAATCATCGAGAC
>NZ_JAMFRV010000647.1 GCF_026224925.1 Pseudomonas sp.
CGAAGGAAACGACGCGGTATCTCAGACAGACCGCGCGGCCCGCTTCCCGAGCAAGTTCGATCCCACAGAGAGCACTCGGTGCCGACAAATATTTTTGTTGGTTTGCCGCTACCCCAGCCTTTCGCCCATAATCGTCTTCTTTAGAGTCGCATCGAACCCCGCAGGAGCCCCATGGAGCAATTTCGCAATATCGGCATCATTGGTCGACTTGGCAGTTCGCAGGTGCTGGATACCGTGCGCCGGTTGAAGGCGTTTCTTGTTGCGCGGCACATGCACGTGATCCTCGAAGACACCATCGCCGAAGTCCTTCCGGGCCATGGCCTGCAAACCTCGACCCGCAAAATGCTCGGCGAAGTTTGCGACATGGTGATCGTCGTCGGCGGTGATGGCAGCATGCTGGGTGCAGCGCGGGCCTTGGCCCGGCACAATGTACCGGTGCTGGGGATCAACCGTGGCAGCCTCGGGTTCCTCACCGATATCCGCCCCGGCGAACTGGAAGTGAAAGTCGCTGAAGTGCTCGACGGCCATTACCTGGTGGAAAATCGCTTCCTGTTGCAGGCCGAAGTACGCCGCCACGGTGAAGCCATCGGCCAAGGCGATGCGTTGAACGATGTGGTCCTGCACCCCGGCAAATCGACGCGCATGATCGAGTTCGAGCTGTACATCGACGGCCAGTTCGTCTGCAGCCAAAAGGCCGATGGACTGATCGTTGCCACACCCACCGGTTCGACTGCCTACGCGCTGTCGGCGGGCGGCCCGATCATGCACCCCAAACTCGACGCCATCGTCATTGTGCCGATGTACCCGCACACCTTGTCTGGTCGGCCGATTGTGGTGGACGGCAACAGCGAGCTGAAAATCGTCGTGGCCAAAGACATGCAGATCTATCCACAGGTCTCGTGCGACGGGCAGAATCACTTCACTTGCGCGCCAGGCGACACCGTCACCGTCAGCAAAAAATCGCAAAAACTGCGACTTATCCACCCCCTCGATCATAATTATTACGAAGTCTGCCGCACCAAGCTTGGCTGGGGCAGCCGGCTCGGTGGTGGAGGCGACTGATGCTCGATCCCGCGCGTGGCTATGATCTGATCGGTGACGTGCACGGATGTGCCCATACGCTTGAGCACTTGCTCGACACCCTCGGTTACCGCTTTCTGGGCGGCGTATGGCGCCATCCTGAACGCATGGCGCTGTTTCTGGGCGACATCATTGATCGCGGTCCACGGATTCGCGAGGCGCTGCACATCGTCCATGGCATGGTTGAAGCGGGTCAGGCGCGCTGCATCATGGGCAATCACGAGTTCAATGCGTTGGGCTGGAGCACGCCCGCGCTGCCCGGCAGCGGCAAAGAATTCGTGCGTGAACACACGCCGCGTCATGGGCGGCTGTTGGGTGAAACCCTGAGCCAGTTCGAGCAGCATCCGGCGGACTGGCAAGATTTTCTGGCGTGGTTCTACGAGCTGCCAGTGTTCATCGACGCCGGACGTTTCCGCATGGTCCATGCCTGCTGGGACGCGGATTTGATCGCGCCGTTGCGCGCCGTTCACAGCGACGGTTGTATAGACGAGGCCTTCGTTCAAGCGTCTGCGGAGCCAGGCAGTTTTGCCAGCAACGTGTTTGATCGCTTGTTACGCGGCACCGACATGCGCTTGCCCCATGGCTTGACGCTGACCGGCGGCGATGGCCTGACCCGGGCGTTCTTTCGCACCAAATTCTGGGAAGACGATCCGCAAACCTACGGTGACGTGGTGTTTCAGCCGGATGCATTGCCCGACCTGGTGGCAAAAACGCCGTTAACCTCTGTCGAAAAGAACGCTTTGCTGCGCTATGGCAGCACCGAGCCGATGTTGTTTGTCGGGCATTACTGGCGCAGCGGCCATCCCGCGCCGATTCGGCCGAACCTGGCCTGTCTGGATTACAGCGCCGTGCTTTACGGCAAACTGGTCGCCTATCGGCTGGACCAGGAAACCCAGATCGACCCGCATAAATTTGTCTGGGTCGACGTTGAACGTCCCGAGGCTTCGCAATGAGTGCTGTTGCTGTATTTCGTCTGCCGTTGACCACCGATTTGAGTGGCTTTGTCAGCCTGTTGCAGCGCTTGCGCGTGCCCCATCGCGTCACTGAAAACGGTGGCGAACAAGTGCTGTGGGTGCCTAATCCGCAGTTGGCCGAGGACATTCGCTCGTTGTATCAACGCTTCCCCGAGGGCGATCCGTCCTACGAATTACCGGCCCCGGAGAGCACTGCCTACGTCGCGCCTGGCTTCGTCCAGCAACTGCGTAACAGCCCGGTCACGGCATCGGTACTGCTGCTGAGCCTGATCGTTGCGGGTATCACTTTGTTTGGTGACAACCTTGAAAGCCTGAGCTGGCTGACCTTTCTTAATTTCAGCGTGCACGGCGATTACATCCAGTTCACCCCGCTGGCCGACAGCCTCGCTGCTGGGCAGTGGTGGCGCATTATTACGCCGATGCTGGTGCACTTCGGCATCCTGCACTTGGCCATGAACGGCATGTGGTTCTGGGAGTTGGGACGACGGATCGAGTTGCGTCAGGGCAGTTGGCACCTGCTCGGCCTGACCCTAGTGTTCAGCGCAGTCTCTAACTACGCGCAGTATTGGTACAGCGGTCCGACCCTTTTTGGTGGGTTGTCGGGCGTTCTTTATGCGTTACTCGGTCACTGCTGGATCTATCAGATGCTGGCGCCGAACCCTATTTACCGTCTGCCACGCGGCGTACTGGTGATGATGCTGGTGTGGCTGGTGCTGTGTATTTCCGGCCTGGTCAGCATGCTGGGCTTTGGTGCCATCGCCAACGGCGCGCATGTGGGTGGGCTGATCATCGGTTGCATTACAGGACTATTGGGCGGTGCGTTAGCCCGTCGTAATCGCTAAAATCGCGCAACTACTTTGGAGAGTGACATGTCCTCTTTCGTCGAAATGATTGAAAACATTACCCCGGATATCTACGAAAGCCTGAAATTGGCCGTAGAAATCGGTAAGTGGTCCGACGGCCGCAAGTTGTCCCAAGAGCAACGTGAGTTGTCGTTACAGGCGTTAATTGCCTGGGAAGTTCAGAACTTGCCGGAAGAACAACGCACCGGCTACATGGGCCCGCAAGAGTGCGCATCGAAATCAGCGCCGGTGCCTAATATACTGTTCAAGTCGGATTCCCTACATTGATTGAGATTGGTCGCGGTGCAGTCAACAAAATGTCGGTGCGTTTGGACGCGCCGACCGTGCAGTACGGTTTTCGTCTGGGCGATACGGAGATTCCGGTCAACCCAATGATTGGCAAAACAGTCCGCTTGGAATACTTGGGTGCGATTCATTGCAGCCATTGCGGACGCAAGACCAAAACCAGTTTCAGCCAGGGTTATTGCTACCCGTGCATGACCAAGCTGGCCCAGTGCGACGTGTGCATCATGAGCCCGGAAAAATGTCACCACGAACACGGCACCTGCCGCGATCCAGCGTGGGGCGAGCAATTCTGCATGACCGAGCACGTGGTGTACCTGGCCAACTCTTCCGGGGTCAAAGTCGGCATCACCCGCGGTACCCAGTTGCCGACCCGTTGGCTCGATCAAGGTGCGATTCAGGGGCTGCCCATCGCCCGCGTAGCAACCCGCCAGCAATCCGGGTTCGTCGAAGACCTATTTCGCAGCCAAGTGGCCGACCGTACCAACTGGCGTGCATTGCTCAAGGGCGATGCGCCCCCGGTTGATTTGAAAGCAGTTCGTCAGCAACTGTTCGACACCTGCAGCGAAGGTTTGCTGGGGCTGCAAGAACGATTCGGCCTACACGCCATCCAACTCCTGCATGACGTTGAACCCGTTGATATTCGTTACCCGGTCGAGGCGTATCCCGCCAAGATCGTCAGCTTCAATCTGGATAAAAACCCGATTGCCGAAGGCACGCTCTTGGGGATCAAGGGCCAGTACCTGATTTTCGACACCGGCGTCATCAACATTCGTAAATACACGGCTTACCAACTGGCCGTGCATCACTAGTCATTGAATCACTAGGCGCGCCCCGCAAGGACGCGCACCAGTAAGGGGATTCCAGCATGCGCACAGAACAACCGAAAATGATTTACCTCAAAGACTATCAGGCGCCTGAGTACCTCATTGACGAGACGCACCTGACCTTTGAGTTGTTCGACGACCACACGTTGGTCCATGCGCAATTGGTCATGCGCCGCAACCCTGCACGCGGTGCGGGCTTGCCACCGCTGGTGCTGGACGGTCAGTTGCTTGAGTTGCTGACGCTCAAGCTCGATGACACGGAGCTAGGCACCACCGATTACTTGCTGACACCTGATCACCTTACAGTGCAGCCTAAAGCCGAACAGTTCACCCTCGACACTTCGGTGCGTATCCACCCGGAAACCAACACCGCCCTGGAAGGCTTGTACAAATCCAGCGGGATGTTTTGCACTCAGTGCGAAGCTGAAGGCTTCCGCAAGATCACCTATTACCTCGACCGCCCGGACGTGATGAGCAAGTTCACCACCACGCTCAGCGCCGAGAAACACAGCTTTCCGGTGCTGCTGTCCAACGGCAACCCGATTGCCAGCGGTCCGGAAGATGGCGACCGGCATTGGGCAACGTGGGAAGACCCGTTCATGAAGCCGGCGTACCTGTTTGCGCTGGTGGCCGGTGATTTGTGGTGCGTTGAAGACACGTTTACCACCATGAGCCAACGCAACGTCACCCTGCGCATTTACGTCGAGCCAGAGAACATCGACAAGTGTCAGCACGCCATGACCAGCCTGAAAAAATCCATGCGCTGGGATGAAGAAACCTACGGTCGCGAATACGATCTGGACATCTTCATGATCGTTGCGGTCAACGACTTCAATATGGGCGCGATGGAGAACAAGGGCCTCAATATCTTCAACTCCAGCGCCGTGCTGGCCCGCGCCGAAACCGCCACCGATGCCGCGCACCAGCGGGTCGAAGCAATCGTTGCCCACGAATATTTCCACAACTGGTCGGGCAACCGCGTGACCTGCCGCGACTGGTTCCAGTTGTCGCTCAAGGAAGGCTTCACTGTATTCCGCGACTCTGGCTTCTCCGCCGACATGAACTCGCGCACGGTCAAGCGCATCGAAGACGTGGCTTACCTGCGCACGCACCAGTTTGCCGAAGACGCAGGTCCCATGGCCCATGCCGTGCGCCCGGATGGCTTCATCGAAATCTCCAACTTCTACACCTTGACCGTGTACGAAAAAGGCTCTGAAGTGGTCGGCATGATCCAGACCTTGGTCGGCACCGAAGGCTTCCGCAAAGGCAGCGACCTGTATTTCGAACGCCATGACGGCCAGGCCGTGACCTGCGATGACTTCATCGCAGCCATGGAAGACGCCAACGGTGTTGACCTGACGCAATTCAAACGTTGGTACAGCCAGGCTGGCACGCCACGTTTGGCGGTCAGCGAGGCGTATGACAGCGCGGCAAAAACCTACAGCCTGACCTTCCGTCAAAGCTGCCCAGCCACCCCGGACAAGCATGAAAAACTGCCGTTCGTGATCCCGGTGGAACTTGGTTTGTTGGACGCGGCCGGTAAGGAACTGCCATTGCGCTTGTCGGGCGAAGCGGCAGCTGTCGGCACTACTCGAGTGATTTCGGTCACCGAAGCAGAACAGACCTTCACCTTCGTCGACATCGCTGAACAGCCGTTGCCTTCGTTGCTGCGCGGTTTCTCGGCACCGGTTAAATTGAGCTTCCCGTACAACCGCGACCAACTGATGTTCCTGATGCAGCACGACAGCGACGGCTTCAATCGTTGGGATGCGGGTCAGCAACTCTCGGTACAAGTGCTGCAAGAGTTGATTGGCCAATACCAGAAAGGTCAGGAGTTGGTACTTGATCAGCGTTTGGTCACGGCGTTGAGCAGCCTGTTGGCTAACGATCAGCTTGATCAGGCCATGGTGGCTGAGATGCTGTCGTTGCCGGGCGAGGCTTACCTGACTGAAATCAGCGAAATTGCTGATGTGGACGCGATCCACGCCGCCCGTGAATTCGCTCGCAAGCAATTGGCCAGCGCATTGTTCGATGGTTTGTGGGCACGTTATCAAGCGAATCGTGCGCTGTCTAAAACCACGCCTTACGTGGCCGAAGCCGAGCATTTTGCCCGTCGCGGCCTGCAAAACATCGCGCTGTCGTACTTGATGCTCAGCGGCAAGCCAGACGTGTTGGCGGCATGCCTTGAGCAGTTCGACACCAGTGACAACATGACCGAGCGTTTGACGGCTTTGGCGGTATTGGTTAACTCGCCGTTCGCTGAAGAAAAAGCCAAGGCGCTGGCGACCTTTGCGGAGAACTTCAAAGACAACCCGTTGGTCATGGACCAGTGGTTCAGTGTTCAGGCGGGCAGCACGTTGCCAGGTGGTTTGGAGCGGGTTAAGACGCTGATGAAGCACCCTGCGTTCAACATGAAAAACCCGAACAAAGTGCGCTCGGTAGTGGGTGCGTTTGCTGGTCAGAACCTGATCAACTTCCACGCCGCAGACGGTTCGGGTTATCACTTCCTGGCGGATTTGGTGATTGAGCTGAACGCGTTCAACCCGCAAATCGCTTCACGCCAATTGGCGCCTTTGACCCGCTGGCGCAAATACGACAGCAAGCGCCAGGCCCTGATGAAAGGCGAACTGGAACGCATCCGTGCCTCCGGCGACCTGTCGAGCGACGTGTTTGAAGTCGTGAGCAAAAGCCTGGCGTAATTGCCCAGTTTGGCGGCGTGCCAGACACGCCGCCTTCGCGAACAAGTTCGCTCCTACCGGGATTTGCGCCCGACTCTCGTGTTTGCGGCGCGACAGCGTGTTCTTCTAAAGATCACCTCCCCTGACACTTCTGGCCAATCAACCAAACATATACCCCATCATCAATCCACTTCGGCTTAACAAAAGATAACGTCATGTCGATTGTCATACGTTTCCAAAGCTGGCTAGGATACGGCTGCTTCCGAAAGACTTCTGCTAGAGCGTTTGCACCACGTTGCGTGGTATAGCCTGTAGGTCGACCTAATAACAATAATAAGGGGAATAGTCTATGAGTGAGCCTGTAAACCGGCGCACCCTGGCGACAGCACTAACGGTATTTAGCGTGCTCTCGGTGTTTGCATTTTGCACACCGGTGTATTGCGCCCAAGCCACTGCCGAAAACCCTGATTTTTCTATCCCGTCAGCACGCTCGCCTCGCAGCCTGTTGCTCGGTGTCACCCATGCCGGCACACGTCTGGTAACCGTGGGCGACCGGGGACACATTCTGTACTCCGATGACCAAGCGAAAACCTGGACCCAGGCTAGCGTTCCGAGTCGGCAGTTGCTGACAGCGGTGTTTTTTGTTGATGACAAACACGGTTGGGCCGTCGGCCACGATGCGCAGATTCTTGCCAGCACTGACGGTGGCGCGACCTGGATCAAACAGTTTGAAGACCTCAAGCGCGAAGCGCCGCTGCTGAATCTGTGGTTCAAGGACGCCAGCACCGGTTTTGCGGTAGGGGCTTACGGTGTACTGCTGACCACCACCGATGGCGGTGCGCACTGGGCAGATGTCAGCGATCGCATCGATAACCAGGACCAGTTCCACTACAACGGCATCGCTTACGTGAAGGATTCCGGTCTGTTTATTGTGGGGGAGCAGGGCAGCATGTTCCGTTCTGCGGATGACGGACTCACCTGGGAACACGTAGACAGTCCTTATCAGGGTTCGCTGTTCGGGGTCATAGGCACCGCCGAACCGGCGACGTTGCTGGCCTATGGGCTGCGCGGCAACCTACTGCGTTCTACTGACTTTGGTAATACCTGGGCCACCATCAAACTGAAGGGCGCACGTGGTCCGCTGGAATTTGGTTTGTCCGGCGCGTCGCTGTTGCCAGATGGATCGCTGGTTATCGTAGGTAACGGCGGCAGCATCATGCGCAGCAGCGATGATGGCCAAACGTTCGTGGTGAGTAATCGTCTTGATCGAATTTCACTGTCCGGGGTGACCGTCGATGACAAGGGTGATCTGATTTTGGTAGGCCAAGGCGGTGTTCACGTTACCTCGCCCACCGGCGCAGAGCTGGTCCAACAATAAGACCTATTAAGGCGAGGAATTTCCCATGACCAATCACCAGCCCCTGACGCCCCAGACCAAGCCTACATGGCTCGAAAATTTGATCTTCAATCATCGCCCGGCCGTGATCTTCATTTGCCTGGTGGTTAGTATTTTTCTGTTCTATCAAGCGACTCTGGTCCGACCTTCTACCAGCTTCGAAAAAATGATTCCGCTTGAGCATCCGTTCATTCAGAAGATGCTCGAACATCGCAACGACCTGTCCAACATGGGCAACACCGTTCGGATTTCCGTAGAAGCGGTGAAGGGCGATATTTTCACCAAGGATTACATGGAGACCCTGCGCCAAATCAACGACGAGGTGTTTTACATCTCCGGGGTTGATCGCTCGGGGATGAAGTCGTTGTGGAGCCCGAACGTGCGCTGGACCGAAGTGACCGAAGAGGGCTTCGCTGGTGGTGAGGTCATCCCGCAGAGCTACAACGGCTCCGACGACAGCCTAGATTTGTTGCGCAACAATGTTCTTAAATCCGGTCAGGTCGGCCGCCTGGTGGCCAACGATTTCAAGTCGAGCGTGGTGGAAATTCCGCTCTTGGAGGCGTACCCGGACCCCAAAGATCAAGGCAAATTACTTGCCCTGGATTACCGGCAGTTCTCCCATGAACTCGAAGAAAAAATTCGCGACAAGTTTCAGGCGCAAAACCCTAATGTGAAAGTGCACATTGTCGGCTTCGCGAAGAAGGTCGGTGACCTGATCGATGGTCTGATCATGGTGGTGATGTTCTTCGGTGTCGCGTTCTTGATCACCTTGGTGGCGTTGATCTGGTTCACTCGCTGTGTGCGCAGCACCGTCGCGGTGTTGAGTACCACGCTGATTGCGGTGGTCTGGCAATTGGGTTTGATGCACGTGGTCGGCTTCGGCCTGGACCCGTATTCGATGCTGGTGCCATTCCTGATTTTCGCCATCGGCATTTCCCACGGCGTGCAGAAAATCAACGGTATTGCCCTGCAATCCAGCGATGCCGAAAACTCGCTGATGGCTGCGAGAAGAACCTTTCGCCAATTGTTCTTACCGGGAATGATCGCGATTCTTGCCGACGCCGTGGGCTTCATCACCTTGTTGATCATCAATATCGGCGTGATCCGCGAGCTGGCCATCGGCGCCTCGATAGGTGTCGCAGTCATTGTGTTTACCAACTTGATCCTGCTACCCGTGGCGATTTCCTACGCGGGGATCAGCAGAAAAGCGATCAGCCGCAGTAAAGCGGATGCGGTACGTGAGCATAAGTTCTGGCGCCTGTTGTCGAACTTTGCCAATCCTAAAGTCGCTCGGGTCTCCATTGTTTTGGCGTTGGTGGCGTTCGGTGGCGGCCTTTGGTACAGCCAGAATTTGAAAATCGGTGACCTTGATCAAGGCGCGCCAGAGCTGCGACCAGATTCGCGTTACAACAACGATAACCGTTTCATCATCAACAACTACTCCACCAGCTCTGACGTGCTGGTGGTGATGGTCAAGACCCCGCCTGAGGGTTGCTCGGCCTATGCCACGATGTCGGCGATCAACGAGCTGACCTGGAAGATGGAGAACACCCTCGGCGTGCAATCGGCGATTTCCCTGGTGACCGTGTCCAAGCAGATGATCAAGGGCATGAACGAGGGCAACCTGAAATGGGAGTCGCTGTCGCGCAACAAGGACGTGTTGAACAACTCCATCGCCCGGGCCGATGGTCTGTACAACAACGATTGTTCCCTGGCACCGCTGCTGATCTTCCTCAATGACCACAAGGCCGAAACCCTCGACCGCGCGGTGAATGCAGTGAAAGACTTCGCCAAGGCTAACGACCGTGAGGGTTTGCAATTCCTCTTGGCGGCGGGCAACGCGGGCATTGAGGCGGCTACTAACGAGGTGATCAAAGAGTCGGAGCTGACGATTCTGATTCTGGTCTACGTCTGTGTGGCGACCATGTGCATGATCACCTTCCGTTCGTGGGCGGCAACCTTGTGCATCATCTTGCCGCTGGTACTGACCTCGGTGCTGGGCAACGCGCTGATGGCGTTCATGGGCATCGGCGTGAAAGTTGCGACACTGCCGGTGGTGGCGCTGGGTGTGGGGATTGGGGTGGATTACGGGATTTACATCTACAGCCGCCTGGAAACCTTCCTTCGCGCCGGTTTGCCACTGCAAGAGGCGTATTACGAGACGCTCAAATCCACCGGTAAAGCGGTGTTGTTTACCGGCTTGTGCCTGGCGATTGGGGTGTGCACCTGGATCTTCTCGGCGATCAAGTTTCAGGCTGACATGGGCCTGATGCTGACCTTCATGTTGTTGTGGAACATGTTCGGTGCGATCTGGCTGCTACCGGCCATCGCACGGTTCTTGATCAAGCCAGAGAAAATGGCTGGGCAGGTTGGGCACTCGTTGTTTTCTCATTGATAGCGTTTTACAAGCTTCGTCGGCAAGCCAACTCTCACAGGATAGCGGTATGGCACAAAACCTGTGGGAGCAGGCTTGCCTGCGAATGGGGCAACGCGGTGTCTCAGGTCAACTCTCGGGATCTTGCCCCAACACCAGCTTCAGCGCATTTTTCGCGTCATCCAATTGCACCAGGGTTGCGTGCTTTGCGCCGAGGGCGTCGCGGTTTTCGATGGCGGTGAGGATCGCCTTGTGACGCGGCATCGCCAGCTCATGCAGGTTGGGCCGCTGGTTGGAGTGTTTCAACGCTTCACGCAGTGCCAGCGATAACATGTTGCTCAAGTGGGCTAGCAAGTCGTTGTGTGTCGCATCGGCGATTCGGCTGTGAAAATCCAGGTCTGGCTGCAACAGCTCTTCGGGCGTCGTCGCAGCGTCCATGCGCTGATACGCCTCACTGATCGAAGCGATGTCTTCGTCCGTCGCATGCTGGGCGGCGAGGGCAGCAGCAGCGGGTTCGATGATGCTGCGCACACTGGTCAATAGGCTGAAGAATTCATTTTGCGGTGTGCTTTGCATAACCCAATGCAGCACGTCCGGGTCGAGCAAATGCCATTCACGTCGCGGCTTGACCACCGTGCCGACCCGCGGTCGGGAATACACCAGACCTTTGGCGACCAACACCCGCGTGGCCTCACGCAGCACCGGTCGGCTGACCGCATATTCCTCGCACAAGGTCGCCTCGGCAGGCAGTTTGTCATCGGGCTTGAAGCGGCCGGAGACAATCTGCATGCCGATCTCCTGAACGATACGGGCGTGCATGCTTTTGCGGGCGGAAGGCTTACGGTAATCCATGAGGCGCGGGTCGATCCTGAGCTTGAATGCGGCGAATCATAGCATTGCGCCGGGCTAAACACCGTGGTGGGCCTTTCCCGAATGAATTCGGTCTACAGGCTTGGAGATCTCTGTGGGAGCAACCGGGGCGCGTAGCCTTGTTCGCGAAGAAGCTGACGCGGTATAGCTGATATACCGCAGCGCCTAAAAATTCGCGAACAAGTTCGCTCCCACCGGATCTCGGACCGCCCAAGCAATGCGTATGATCCTAATTTCTCGGGTCAATCAATGCGAATGCCGCGGCACTTCTGCGCCACGGCAGCCGACCAGGAAGTCGAAGTCGCAGCCTTGGTCTGCTTGCATCACATGGTCGATGTACAGCTGACGATAGCCACCCGATATGAGTTTTTCAGGTGCCTTCCATTCAGCAAGGCGCGCTGCCAGTTCGGCGTCGGAGATGTCCAGGTGCAAGCGACCGCTGGCGCAGTCGAGTTCGATGAAGTCACCTTCTTGCACCACGGCCAACGGTCCGCCGGCTGCGGCTTCCGGTGCGACGTGCAGCACCACTGTGCCATAAGCGGTGCCGCTCATGCGTGCATCGGAAATACGCACCATGTCGGTCACACCTTGTGCCAGCAGTTTTGCCGGCAGGCCCATGTTGCCGACCTCGGCCATACCCGGATAACCCTTCGGTCCACAGTTTTTCATGACCATGACGCAGGTGGCGTCGATGTCCAATTCAGGGTCGTTGATCCGCGCTTTGTAGTGGTCGAAGTTCTCGAACACCACCGCCCGGCCACGGTGCTGCATCAGTTCGGCAGTCGCCGCCGATGGTTTGAGCACGGCGCCCAGCGGCGCCAGGTTGCCGCGCAATACGCAGATCCCGCCGTCAGCACGGATCGGGTTGTCCAGCGCGCGAATCACTTCGTCCTCACCATAAATCGGTGCAGCTTTGACGTTGTCGCGAATGCTTTTGCCGTTAACGGTCAAGGCATTGGGGTTCGGCAGCAGGTTGGCCTCATCAAGACGACGCAGCACCGCAGGCAAACCGCCGGCGTAATAAAACTCTTCCATCAAGAAACGCCCCGACGGTTGCAGGTCGACGATGGTCGGCATGCCACGGCCCATGCGCGTCCAGTCATCGAGGTCCAGCTCGACACCGATACGCCCGGCAATCGCTTTCAAGTGAATCACCGCGTTGGTCGAACCGCCAATGGCCGCGTTGACCCGAATGGCGTTTTCGAAGGCTTCTTTGGTCAGGATTTTTGACAGACGCAAGTCTTCTTTGACCATCTCGACTGCGCGCATGCCGGACATGTGCGCCAGTACGTAACGGCGGGAGTCGACGGCCGGAATCGCGGCGTTGTGCGGCAACGACGTGCCCAACGCTTCGGCCATACAGGCCATGGTCGAGGCGGTGCCCATGGTGTTACAGGTGCCGGCCGAACGCGACATGTCGCCTTCTGCTGCCAAGAAGTCGTCGAGGGTAATCTGCCCGCCTTTATAGGCTTCATGCATCTGCCAGACCACCGTGCCGGAGCCGATGTCTTTGCCTTTGTGCTTGCCGTTGAGCATCGGGCCGCCGGTGACGACGATGGCCGGGATGTCACAACTGGCTGCGCCCATCAGCAAGGCAGGGGTGGTTTTATCGCAGCCGGTCAGCAGCACAACACCATCAATGGGGTTTCCGCGAATGGCTTCTTCAACGTCCATGCTGGTCAGGTTGCGGGTGAACATGGCGGTTGGGCGCAGGTTGGATTCACCGTTGGAGAACACCGGGAATTCCACCGGGAAACCGCCGGCTTCGATCACACCACGTTTCACATGTTCGGCGATGGTGCGGAAATGCGCGTTGCACGGGGTCAGCTCCGACCACGTGTTGCAGATGCCAATGATCGGTTTGCTGAATTGATGGTCGGCAATGCCCTGGTTCTTCATCCAACTGCGGTACATGAAGCCGTTTTTATCGGCGGTACCGAACCATTGGGCAGAACGCAGGGTAGATTTTTTATCAGGCATGTCAGACATGAGCAGCACTCTTATTGTAAGACTTAATGGCTTTTTCTGAGGCTAAAGTAAGCCTTATCGCGTGGTTTTGGAAGTGTTGTAGCTCAAATAGTAATACTATATAGTCGGTTTTCATTGAGGGACGACCCTGTCGAAAATGCCGCATTTATCGGGCATCAACGCGCAGAGGCGAGCCCCAGAGGTTCCATAAAAACAATAACTGGAGACCGCTTTTATGAGCCAGGAACTCAGGCTTATACGTCGCATCACCCTGAAACTGATCCCTTTTCTGATCCTTTTGTACTTGGTCGCGTACGTCGACCGCTCCGCCGTGGGCTTCGCCAAGCTGCACATGGGCGCGGACCTTGGTATCGGTGATGCCGCTTATGGCTTGGGCGCTGGTCTGTTTTTCATCGGCTACTTCCTGTTGGAAATCCCCAGCAACCTGATGCTTGAACGCTTTGGTGCGCGCCGCTGGTTCGCGCGAATAATGATCACCTGGGGCGCCATCACTATCGGTATGGCGTTCGTTCAGGGACCGCACAGCTTCTATGCCATGCGTTTACTGCTCGGCGCGGCTGAAGCGGGTTTCTTTCCTGGGGTGCTGTACTACATCACTCAGTGGTTCCCGGTTCGCCATCGCGGCAAAATTCTCGGGCTGTTTATCCTCTCGCAACCCATCGCCATGATGATCACCGGGCCAGTTTCTGGCGGCCTGTTGGGCATGGACGGCGTGCTCGGTCTGCATGGCTGGCAATGGTTGTTCATCGTCATCGGCACTCCGGCGATTCTGCTGACATGGCCGGTACTGCGTTGGTTGCCGGACGGTCCGAAGCAAGTGAACTGGATGGATCAGCCAGAGAAGGATTGGTTGGCCGGTGAGCTTAAAAAGGACCTCGAAGAATACGGCCAGACCCGCCACGGCAACCCGCTGCACGCGCTTAAAGACAAACGCGTGTTGCTGCTGGCGTTGTTCTATCTGCCAGTCACCTTGAGCATTTATGGTTTGGGTTTGTGGCTGCCGACGTTGATCAAACAGTTCGGCGGCAGCGACTTGACCACCGGTTTTGTTTCGGCCGTGCCATACATCTTCGGCATCATCGGTTTGCTCATTATCCCGCGCAGTTCCGATCGCTTAAATGATCGATACGGGCACTTGGCGGTGCTGTATGTGCTGGGTGCCATCGGCTTGTTCTTCAGTGCTTGGCTGACGATGCCGGTGATGCAACTGGCCGCGTTATGTCTGGTGGCGTTTTCGCTATTTTCTTGCACTGCGGTGTTCTGGACCTTACCGGGACGCTTTTTCGCCGGTGCCAGCGCGGCGGCCGGTATCGCGTTAATCAACTCGGTAGGCAACCTCGGTGGCTATATCGGACCGTTCGTCATCGGTGCGTTGAAGGAATACACCGGTAGCCTGGCGTCGGGCCTGTACTTCTTGTCCGGCGTGATGCTGTTCGGCTTGGTCCTGACCGGCGTTGTTTATCGTCTGCTGGAGCGAAAACACGCTTTGGCACCCTCTGAGTTTTCCGCCAGCGCCCGCAACCAAAGGGCTCAGCCGGCCAGTCGTCCTTGAATCCTGCCCAGTAAGGAGCATGAATATGCGTTTAGTACAGTTCGAATTGAGCAACGGTCAGCGTCGCGTTGGTGTGGTCGACAGTGATCGCGTGCACGAAGTGTTGGGCGCCGACAGCGTCCGTGAACTGGCGTTGGCCGCCATTGAGGCCGGCGTGAGTCTGGTACAGCAAGTCGATAGCCAAGGCCTGGGCGCCAATCATGACTACGCGCAACTGCTGCAGGACCTGCAAATTCTGCCACCGCTAGACCATCCCGATCCGGCCCATGTGCTGGTCAGCGGCACCGGCCTGACGCACTTGGGCAGCGCGTCTACTCGGGACAAAATGCACCAGCACGCAGTGGACGATTCCTCGCTGACGGACAGTATGCGCATGTTCCAATGGGGGCTGGAGGGCGGCAAACCGGCGGTGGGTGTGGCCGGCGTGCAACCTGAATGGTTCTATAAAGGCGACGGCAGCATTATTGTGCGTCCTGGTCAGGCTTTTCCGCTGCCACCGTTCGCCGAAGACGCCGGCGAAGAACCAGAACTCAGTGGCTTGTACGTCATTGGTCATGACCGCAAACCGTATCGCTTGGGCTTCGCCATCGGTAATGAGTTTTCCGATCACGTCATGGAGCGCAAAAACTACCTGTACCTCGCTCACTCCAAGTTACGCGCCTGTTCGTTCGGCCCGGAATTACGGGTCGGCGAATTACCGAAAAATCTTGCGGGCACCAGCCGTATTCGCCGCGATGGCGAAGTCCTGTGGGAAAAAGAGTTTCTCAGCGGCGAGGCCAACATGTGCCATAGCTTCGAGAACCTCGAATACCACCACTTCAAATACAACCAGTTCCTCACCCCGGGCGATGTGCACGTGCACTTCTTTGGCACCGCCACGCTGTCGTTTGCTGACGGCATACGCACCCAGCCAGGCGATCAGTTCGAAATCAGCCAGGCCGATTTCGGTGCGCCGTTGATCAATGGCATCGCACCGGTTGACGCGGTGTTCGAGCCGGGCCAGGTGAAAGCGCTTTAGCTCTACAGACAATTGTGCAAGACCGCGTCAAGCTTTCGTAGGCAGGCCTGTTTCCACTCGTTGGGTGGGAACAGGCTTGACCGAGAGCACCTATAACAAGAACGAGGTGCGCCATGACCGCTGACACCCTTCCCATCGAACGGCTATATACCGGGTCGCTCGAAGACGCTATTTACCGCAAAGTGAATTGGCGGATTGTCCCGCTGTTTATCGCCTGTTTCCTATTCGCGTATCTGGATCGGGTGAACATCAGCTTCGCCAAATTGCAGATGCAAAGCGACCTCGGCTTCAGCGATACCGTGTACGGCTTGGGCGCTAGCCTGTTCTTCGTCGGTTATTTTCTGTTCGAAGTACCGAGCAACATGCTCCTGCACAAGATCGGCGCGCGCGTCTGGATCGCGCGGATCATGGTCACGTGGGGCATCACGTCTGCCTGCATGATGTTCGTGAACAGTGAATTCTGGTTCTACACCCTGCGGTTTTTGATTGGTGTGATGGAGGCCGGTTTCGTCCCGGGTGTGTTGTATTTTTTCACCCAGTGGTACCCGAGCAATCGGCGGGCACGGGTTAATTCCTACTTCAAAAGTTCGATTTGTTTGTGTGGGATTGTTGGCGGCCCGATTGCCGGTTTAATCCTCGGTCATTTCGACGGCGCACTGGGAATGGAGGGTTGGCGCTGGTTATTTCTGCTGGAAGGTATTCCATCGATCCTGCTCGGCGGTCTGGTGTTTTGGCTGGTGAGCGACCGTATCGAAGACGCACCGTGGCTGAATGCCGAAGAAAAACAGGTGATGCGCGAGCGTATGGCCAAGGAAGCCAAGCCCGTATCGTCACAGGGGTTCGCCGATATCTGGAAGCACCCGACCACCTACGTCATGTCCGGTATTTACTTGTGTCTGGTGATGGCCTTGACCGGGGTGCTGTTCTGGATGCCGCAGCTTATTAAAACGGCGGGCGTGGTGGACACCTTGGACATTGGTCTGTTGACCGTCATTCCTTATGTTATCGCGGTGATCGGCAACCTGTTGGTGGGCGCCAGCTCCGACCGACGCGGTGAAAGACGTTGGCACATGGCCGGTTGCTCGGTATTGACCGCAGCGGGTTATCTGGTCTGCGCGGCGTACCCTGGGCAACTCGTTCCGTTGATGATCGGTATGAGCATGATCCTGACCGGGATCATCGCCTGGATGCCGATTTTCTGGACCATCCCGCCACGCTTTCTCAGTGGCTTGGCGGCTGCAGCGGGCATTGCGCTGATCAACTCTTTAGGCCAGTTGGGCGGGGTGATTGCGCCGTTTATGGTCGGACGCATCAAAGACCTGACCGGCACCGCGACGCCCGCCTTGTATGTCTTAGCCGCAGTAACTCTGGTGTCCACCGCTTTGATTATCTGGGGCATACCGGCAAGGTATTACGTGCGTGAGACGGTGCATGATTGATCCTCAATCTTTCGGTAGGCTGTCCGACCTGAGTGGTTCAGACATCACTCCTACAGTACAATTCGCGCCTTTACTCAGGCGATATTTTCCATGACCACTCCAACACTTCTTACAATCCTGCAAGCGCCCAACATGCTGGAAATCGACGGCCTGCACGCCTTCGAATATTCGCTAAACGAGACTCAACTGGTCATAGAGGCCATTGACGGCCGTGAGCGCAAAGTGTGGAAGTTCACCCTTGCCCAGGTTGAAGCCGCGACCTTCGACGCTCAATTGCAAAGCTGGGTGCTGACCGACGGAAATGCCGATCACCGTTTGGTGTGCCTTGATGCATTCACCCCGAACAACAACGATGACGATAACGAAGACGCTGCTGAGCAAGACTGATCGTCCCCGAGTTTGACGCCGACAATGGCAAGCAGTGTGACGGTTCGGCGGCAATATCTGGCAATACGCGAAGGCGCGGTAAAACTAGTTGATGGAAGGCGCTGTCTTACAGCGGAGGTCAATATTGACCGCGTGCGGCGCCCAACAAGCCTAATAACCAGAGAGATGCCCATGAACCGTAAAATTCTGCCCTGGCTGGTAATGGCCAGCGGCCTCACTGCTTTCCCTGTCCTGGCGCAAAACATGACTGATTACGATCTGCTGGTGGGTGCTTATACCCAAGGCAAAAGCGAAGGTATTTATCGCTACCGGTTTGACAGCAAAACCGGGCAGATCGACGCGACACCGCGGCAAGTCATCAAAAGTGAAAACCCCTCTTGGCTGACCCTTTCCAAAGACCAGCGCTTGCTGTTCGCGGTCAATGAAAATGGGCCGGGACAAACTGACACCGTCGGCAAGGTCAGCAGTTTTGCGATAAATGGCAAAAGCCACGAAGTGACCCCGATCAACCAAGTCGACAGTAAAGGCGACGAGCCGACCCATTCCAGTTTGAGCGCGGATGGGCACTTCCTGTTTGTGGCCAACTACGCCGTGCACCCTGATCCAGGTGGCGTGCTGGCGGTGGTGCCGGTGGACAAGTCCGGCAAACTCTCGGACGTCTCGCAAACCCTGACTCACCCCGCCAGCAAGGTTGATCCTGAGCGACAGGCGTCGTCTCACGTGCACTCTGCTGTAGGATCACCCGACGGCAAATATTTAATTGCCAGTGATTTGGGGGCCGATAAGCTGTTCGTCTTTCATTACACCGGCAAAGGCCCGCAACCTCTGCAGCCGGCGAAAACCCCTTCGGTGGACTTACCCCCAGGCAGTGGCCCTCGGCACCTGTTGTTCAGCAACAACGCTAAACATGCTTACCTGACCCTGGAAATGGCCGGGCAAGTAGCGTCGTTTGACTACCATGATGGGGTTTTCAAACGTACGCAGCTGTTGGATTTGTCCGATAAAAGCGTTAAGCAGAAAGTCGGCGGCGGCGGGCTGCACAGCTCTGCCGATGGCAAATTCCTCTATGTTGTGGACCGTGGCGACGTGAATGAGTTGGTGGTGTTCGCCATCGATTCGTCCAGCGGTAAGCTCAAAGAGATTCAACGCCGTTCCGTTGAAGGCATTGAACCACGCGAGTTCAGCATCGACCCAAGCGGGCATTTCATGTTGATTGCGAACCAGAAAAGCAACCAGATCGTGACCGTTCGGGTTGATCCAAAAACCGGTCTGCTGGGTGATACCGTGCAGAAAATGGATTTCGATTCGCCCTCGGACTTCCGCTTTCTCACCAAATAGTACTAGGTAGCTAAAGCTGCAGCCCACGTATGACAAGGGCTGCAGCCATTATTAATTGAATTGATAAGGTCTAGTAGTAAAAAGCATTTCTGACATCGATGGTGCGGGCGTAAGTTTGGTCCAACGGCCTGAAACGGCAGCTATCCAAACCGAACATCGAGGCTTACGAAAATGAACTTCAATCTTTTCTCTGTTATCGCAGCATCCGCTATCTCTGCCACCGTCGTTCTGCCTGCCAGCGCCAGTGTTGAGATCTGCCAGAAAAAATCCAGCATCACCCAGACC
>NZ_JAMFRV010000648.1 GCF_026224925.1 Pseudomonas sp.
ATTACCGGTCTTGGCAATCGGGAACGGCAAACCCCCTCGGCAGGCTGTGTCCACCGACAGGCCTTCATGGTTGGTGGTGCAGCCAGTTGCATTGCGCACGGTAGCCTTGAGCATGTCTTGCGGATAAGCCGCAGTGCGATGGCTGGGGTAGACATCCATGTACCAGGTGTCCGGGTATTTGCTTAGCAACAGCTTTTGTCCTTCACTCAACTTATCGGCGTATTGATCGACGTTCTTCGCGGTAATCCGAAACAACGGCTTTTCATCACGGAAAGGATCGGTCCAGAAACTGCCGGGCTTGTAGTCCGCTGGCGAAGTGCGCAGGCCGCCTTCATACGGTGGAATCGTACCTTGGGCGTTACCTGCCTTGATGGCACCAAACTCGGTCAGGGTGGTGCCCAGTTGTTTCGCTTCGTCAGGGGTTACAGCAGCATCCGCCAGCGTTGCAGTGCCACTTAGGACGATGCACAGGGCAAGAGGAAATCTCATGAAAACAGTCTCCGTTTATTGGATTTATTAGGAGTTTTATCTGCGTAGGATGCAGTTGCATCGCAACCTAACTTAGCCAATAAACGTCGCCGTCACCGTTCAAGCGTTTTACCAACGGTGAAACGAATACAGCCTGGCACGACTGCTCTTCAGGGCGCTCGGCGGTAACCTCTGGGCTATCTGCTCACCAAGGAAGCATTAGCGATGAACACTCCCTGCGACCCCTTTCTGGGGAACGCCGACTCATTCCAGGCCCTGCACCTCTCCGGCACCGACAACTTTCGCAGCCTGATAGGCATGCCGACGGCCAGCGGGCAACGCATCGCTGGGCACGCGATATTGCGTTCGGATCAATTGCATCAGTTGGATGAAAACGCGTGGCTGACTTTGAAAAAACTCGGCGTAAAAACAGTCTGCGACCTGCGCAGCCTAGGCGAGCGTGAGCGCTATCCCAACCGTCTGCCCGAATACGGCCTGCGGCAGTTGATACTCGAAGTGATTGCCGACGTGCGAGCCGATCCTGGTTTCGTCGAGCAGTTGGCGGAAAACCCCAGCGCCGAAAATGCCGAAAATATGATGCTGGATATCTACCGGCGCTTTCCCGCCATGCTTGCCCCGCATCTGCCTGCATTGTTCGGGTTGTTTGAGTCAGGCGACGTGCCGGTGTTGATCCACTGCGCGGCGGGCAAGGACCGGACGGGTTTCGCCGTGGCCATGCTGCTGCACGGCTTTGGTGTCTCGCAGGCGGACATCATTGCCGATTACCAGCGTTCAGGGCGACGTTTCGCGGACCTCGATCCAGTGCGTCAGGAAGCCATGGCCCATGGCGTATTTCGGCTGGCAAAGCAACCGGTCAGTGAGGCAGCGATGGATACGGTACTGGATGCGCGACCGGCCTACTTGCTGGCGGCCTTCGACAGCATCCGCCGCCAGTATGGCTCGACCGATCAGTACCTGCAGGAGCACGCCGGTCTTGGTCAAATCGGTCTGGCGCGACTGCGCGCCCGCTGGCTTACGCCCCCGGTTGAGTGATGCTGGCGAGAATGAAATCTGCTGAATAGCGCCGCCAAGTCTCCAGGCCCTCGACCGAGGTGGTGTCCATCCCCGCAAGCGCTGAGGTCGAGTAACCGTTGGTGAACCAGCCAGTGGTCAGCAGCGCCGCAGCCGCGAGAAATAACCGGGGCTCGATGCCTGGTTTGAAATCCCCGGATTCGATACCACGCTGCAGCACCTTGGCCGCCTTGTCGATCATCAACGGCGTCGACTCAAGGAAACGGTTGCGCGGTGTGTCATGTCCACCGTGATAACGGATGCCCTCTTGGGCCAACTTGCCCAGCATAGGATCGTTACAGTACTGATCGAAAAATTGATTGAGCAACGCTCGCATTGCCTGCGGAGGCGGCAGGTGGTCGACCTCCAGTCCCGCCAGTTCGGTATGAATGCTTTGCGACGTCTCATCAAGCACTGCAACGAACAATCCTTCCTTGGAGCCGTAGTAGTGGTAAACCAGTTGCTTGGTTACCCCGACTTCTTTCGCGATGTCTTCAACTCTTGCTCCGGCCAGCCCCTTGGCCGAGAACTCTTCACGCGCTGTCGCCAGCACCCGGTTCATGGTGTTGCGCTTGCCCGATTCAACGATTTTTTTCATCTTGTTATTCTCCCTGAGCACAATATTTCCAATAATCCACTGAAAAGCTACTCCCGTCGCTCAGATGTTTGGGGGCATTTGGGGTGAGTGGGAAATGGAATACCTCGACCTCAAGAGGTTTCTAATTGAGGTAGGCTGCCGCAGGCCAATTCGTACAGCACCCATCATCGCGGTCTGACTTGCCAAGCTGAAAAAATCCCAAGTAACATTCGTTCATGACTCTCGTTACCTATTACCTGCCTAACGGTCTTCAGCCTTGAAGGCTCTGGTCTCTGACCTACGTGCTTGAGCACATTGCCGAATACCCTATCAATCGGGTGAGCGAGTTGCTGCCCTGGAACATTCCTTTGAACCACACTGAACACTGCGAGGCCGCCTGATCCATGGTTAAAACTGTCCGTTTACCCAAACCCACCCCCGACCTGTTGCTGCTGCGCATTGAGCTGAAGTGGATCACTCCGACGATCTGGCGTCGGTTCGCGGTGCCTGAAAACATCACCTTGGGCAAACTGCACCATGTCATCCAGGTCGTGATGGGCTGGAGTGATAGCCATCTGCATAGTTTTGAAATTGCCGGTGAGAATTACGGTATTCCCGATTCTGATGGCTGGGGGCCGACGGTGAACTCGGAAGCCCGTAAAACGCTGATCAAGGCGCTGAACGGAAAGCAGACATTCGATTATCTCTACGACTTTGGTGACAGTTGGCATCACAGTATCAAGGTCGAAAAAAAGCTACCCGCTATTGCCTGTCCTCAGGTGCCGTACTGCATCGAGGGCGCCAATGCTTGCCCACCGGAAGACGTGGGTGGCGGGCCTGGTTATGAGGACTTTCTGGAGGCGATGGCCAACCCCAATCATCCAGAGCATGACAGCATGGTTGAATGGTATGGAGATGATTTTGATCCAGCGGCATTTGAGTGCGAGCGCGTGAATCAGTGGTTTAAACGGATTTAGGTTTGAGTTGCAAGGCTGTGTAGTTCGGACGCTCACGAAGTACCGCTTCAGCCAACCCCAAGGTTTCCAGTACAGCTAGTTCTGCGAGTACTACAGGCTCTGGGCCGCCAAAGTCGACGTGGTTCGCCGTGCTCATAGCTTACGACTCCAGCACATGGACAGACCCGGTGCCGGGCTGTACCCTTATCGAAAGGTAGTACCCGTAGATACTGGAGGGTTTCCCCATGGCTACTTCGATCAAGATCGACGACGAGTTAAAAAGTCGCATCCAGCACTTGGCTAATATTCGGCAGCGGTCAGCTCACTGGATCATGCGCGAAGCTATAGCTCAATACGTAACGCGTGAGGAGGCTCGTGAGAGCTTCAAGCAGGAAGCTCTAGCTTCGTGGGCGTCTTATCAGGAGACAGGATTGCACCTGACAGGCCAAGAGGCTCGAACTTGGCTTAACTCCTGGGGGACTGACTCCGAGACGGAACTGCCCAATTGCCACGAGTAATTATCACCGAAGGTGCAGGGCTGGGATTGGAACGCTGTCGTAAATTTCTAGCGGAGAAAAGTCCTCAGATTGCAGGTCGAGCCGGTCAAGCGATTGCGCGACAACTTGCGCACTTGGAAATAAGTCCGAACATGGGCCGTCCGTTTGCCGAGTTGACCGAGTTACGGGAGCTGATCGTTGAGTTTGGCGAATCAGGTTATGTCGCACTTTATCGTTTTGTGCCTAAGGACGATGTTGTTTACGTATTGGCATTTAGGCACCAAAAAGAAGCTGGATATTGAGTTCATAAACCAATATTTAGCGACAGACTTTCATTTGTCGTGACGGCCCAAAAAATGAGCCAAGTGATCATCGAACGCGACTCCCACTCAAATGCAATCACTGTAGCCATCAAGATTTAGTGGCGATGGGTAAAGCGCGTTCTCGAGCTGCCCCGCATCCGCGAAATAGTCCAACCGCTTGTTGGACTATTTCGCGTTTCGCTCTGTCCCGGCAGCCCTAGGTTGCGGAAATAAAATAATCTCTTATCGACTAAGACGAGTTTCAAACGACGAACCAGTTTCTAACAGACATTAAAAAGCCGGCTTGTGGCCGGCTTCTCGGGGACGGTTTTGGTTTATTTTTGGTAAACCGCAACCGCCTTCAAATGTGCGCTCCGCAGCGGGGGCGACTAAATAGGGGGGCGAGGCGAAAAGGTCATTCGCGTCGGGTGAAACGTGGCGCGGATCATACGGGGGTTCGAGGGGGATGCCCAGCATTTATGTGCAGGGATTTGGCTGAATTGGCGTTTGGTCCATTCAATTGGGTTGAATCAGGCAGATCGTGTTAAGGCCTTCGTGAACAAGTTCCCTCCCACAAGGGCGGTTGCGCATTCTGAGCCGAACACTCCCGTTTAACGTCTTTATTGAAACGATACCGGTCGTCGGCGGGTGTTTAATGTGGACCACCAAAATACCCATCCCAGGACCCGAATGTTTTGTTGCTGGAGCTGTTCGGCGATAAATATCTCATCTGGGTACTCGGCGCTGTTGTGACTGCGCAGTCTTAGGGTGCCGCCTGCAAGCCGGTAAAGGTACTTGATGCGGAGCATGCCATCGTGTTCGAGAGCGTACATTTCGCCGTCGACGATGTGTGTAAGGCCGCGGTCGATGCCAATGATGGAGTCTGCCTGTATTTTCTCGGCCATGCTGTTGCCGGCCATCACCGCGCAGACAGCATTGTCCGGGTCGATGCTCATGGCCTGTAGGGTGCGCAGCGGTAACCGAATTTTGCGCCCCGGTGCTTCGGCGACGACGGTGTGGCCTGAGCCGTGTGTGGACTCTATCTCCTTGAGCAGCGGCACTAGGACGTCCTCGGCGTTGTGGGCAGTCGCTCCCCGGCCAGGGCCTGCGTCGTTGATGCTGTCGCGCAGGTACTTGGGTCCGTCTCCTGTGCGTAGCCATCGCGGGTTGACGGTCAATAGTTCAGCCACTTCCCCCATGCGTGCCATGGGTATGCCGCGCTTGAACCAATTATTCACGTGTTGCGGCGTCACTTTACGATTCGCAGCGAAGTCTGTGGCAGAGAGATGGCACTCCCGAAGGAGGGCGCGTAGGCGATCACCAGATGTTTTCATAACGCGAGTTTACGGAGGTCGGCAGGACGTTTAAATAAACGAGGTGTTCAAATGAGACGTGCATTCGGTTGTTTATTGAGTGTCAGGACTACAATTTCCGCGCTTGTTTGTAGGGTGTTTCCGAGAGTGTTTCTTAATGAGTAAACAGTCAAAACCGAGGCGTAAAAAAACCTCGGCTTCCAGGCAGAAAAACCGAGGCTTTTTTAATGCAGTTGATCAGCCTTTGAAAGCGGCGACCGACTTCATGATTTCGGTGCGGGCAGCTTCAGCATCGCCCCAACCTTCGATCTTCACCCATTTGCCTTTTTCGAGATCTTTGTAGTTCTCGAAGAAGTGCTTGATTTGTTCAAGCAGCAGTGGCGGCAGGTCGGTGTACTCTTTTACGTCGACGTATAGCTGAGACAGCTTGTCGTGCGGGACTGCGATGACTTTGGCATCGCCGCCACCGTCGTCGGTCATGTGCAGGATGCCAACTGGACGGGCGCGGATGACCGAACCTGGAGTAACCGGGTAAGGGGTCACGACCAGCACGTCGAGGGGATCACCGTCGTCAGCCAGGGTGTTCGGAATAAAACCGTAGTTGGCCGGGTAAAACATCGGGGTGGCCATGAAGCGGTCAACGAACAGGCAATCGGTTTCTTTGTCGATTTCGTATTTGATCGGCGCGTGGTTCGCCGGAATTTCGATCGCGACGTAGATGTCGTTCGGCAGGTCTTTGCCAGCCGGAATTTTGCTGTAGCTCATTGGGCGTTGCCCCCGTAGTTGACCATTCAGGCTTTGATCGGAAGATCAAAAAGTGGCCGCGATTATAGGCATATTCAGCGCCCGTTGCCACGCGGGCAATAGGTCTATAGACCTTAGTCATGCTTCTTGTACAAGGGTTCATTCAGTTGCAGTTGCTGCAGGCGGGCCAAGGTGTCCTGGCGATAGAAAGCTTTTAGCTGCTCATAGACCGCCGGGAAGGCCTTGATCAATACATCCGGGGCGCTGAAGAAGTACTCGCTGGTGACCGCGAAGAATTCAGCAGGGTTTTGCGCAGCATAGGGATCGATGGCCGTAGCCGCATGCGGGTGACGGTCCAGGTGTTGGTTGAGTTGGTCGTAGGCGCTTTGCATGGCGCTGGCCCAGTCGCTGGCACGCATGTCGCTGTGCAGCGGCGGCTGGCCATTGGCTGAGCCGTTGAGCATGTCGAGTTTGTGCGCCAGTTCGTGGATGACCAGGTTGTAGGCGTTCCAGTGGCCGCTGGATAACACGCCAGGCCACGCCAAAATCACCGGGCCTTGCGACCACGCTTCGCCGCTGTGCTCGCCTTTCCACTCATGTTCGATGCCGCTGGCGTCGCGATGACGTTGCGGGCTGACGAAGTCGCCGGGGTACAGCACGATTTCGTGAAACCCCTGATACCAGTTCAAATCACCGAGATTGAGCAGCGGCAACTGCGCCAGAGCGGCTAGAAACAGGCAGTCTTCCTTGTGCAGTTCGACGCCGGGCAGGGCAGTGAGGTGTTTGTCTTGCAGGAACAACACACTGTTTTCGAGCAACTGCTGATGCTGTTCTACAGTCAGGCCGTCGAGAATTGGCAACCGCTGCAGGACGTGGTTCCACATGCCTTGGTCTACCGGATGCCGGGCGAGAACCCGGCGTC
>NZ_JAMFRV010000649.1 GCF_026224925.1 Pseudomonas sp.
AGCTTGATATATAGCCGCTGCGGTTAAATGCGCGATTCGCCTCCTCTATAGTGTTAATGGGTTCAGCTGCCCGGTTTACAGAGCCGACACCGGATATGAAGCTTGAATGAATCGAAGGGTCGATAGATAGATAGTCTACAGTCATTCCCGCGCCCATGATGATTTCAGATACGTTCTGACTGACGTCTTCAAAGTGAGGTTCGAAGGGTGTGTCGATTAGATGATGCATTCCTTCCTTAAATATATAAAAATAGTCCTCGGTCGATGGTCCTATGCTATTGAATCCGCTCACATGACCTAGATGAGATATTTCATGACCCAAAGTAATAGAGAGATTATTTGAGCGCAATTTCAGTATGTTGATGGCAACTCTGCCGTGAGCATCATTAGTGTCGACTATCCCTAAGGTATCAGGTGATTTCATTCCGACGATTTTTTCATGACCCAGTGGCTCTTGATATTCTCTGACTAAGTCTTTTGTTTTTTGCCAAGTGTCAGCAATGACTCGAGTAACAGAGGGGTATTCGTAGCCGAAATAACTGCGCATGATTGGCGCGCTTTCTTGTGGGTAGGCGTTGATCATGGATAATGAATTTTGATACATGGTTTCAGTTTTATAAAGTCCTAATTTAACTCGGGCTGATTCGCGGTGCCTAAATTCGGCAAGCCCTCTCCATACAATTGAAATGCCTTCATCTTGAAGATCCAGTTCGGTTTTATCACCAATTTCCTTGTATACGTGACCCTCTACTTCAATGTGATGAATAGGCGCGTTGCCTACAAAGCCAAACAGGTTCAACCCTTGTATAGCCCCTGCAGAATCCGGATTAATCCACCGCTGCAACCACGGCGCGTAATACCTGAAGCCGTAGTAATACAACCCTGTCGCATCTCGCTCTTTGCCCGAGTAACGAATGGTTTTGTACTTGGTTTCCAATGTTGACTTGGCCGCCCACCACGCAGTGCCGCCGAATGGGTAGTAGCTCTCATGGCTGAGGATGCCGGCTTGGTCATCCAGTTCAAGAGCGCTTGAACCGAGATGATCGCTGAGGCTGTACCGCAATTGATCGTTAGGGATGTTGGCCGGTTTGTTGGCGACCCAGTGCAGCACCCGCACGTTGTTACTGCCTGCCTGCATGGTGATGACGTGCAGGACTTCTCCGTTAAAATCGGTGCGGATTTCAATACCTGGCAGGTAGCGGACTTCGCAGGTTAGCGTGCGTTTCACGGTCTGAGCGCTACGTACCTTGCGACAACGCTGACCTCCACCGTCGTACACATAAATTTCGCAGTCATCCGGACCGTCATCACGGCTAACCGCTGTGACTTGGCGCAGTTGATTACGAACATCCCAGCTTAATACCTGCCCTCGAATTAATGCTTGAAGATTGCCATTGGCATCAAAGCCCGCAGCAAAATCAGCCTCGCTTTCACTCTCAGGCAGACTCCGATTGCTGTCCAACGCTACGAGCATAGTGCGAGTAAACGACTGCGCGCCCACATGGCGCATTTCCAGCAAATTACCAGCCGCGTCGTAGTCGTAGGTTTGTGTGTAATTAGCCATCTGGTTCGGGTCAGGCGGCAGGCTTTGCCTATCTGGCAAAGCGGATCCATGGCTGGAACCGGTGATAACTTCACGGCCGCTGGCTTCGATTAGTTGATAAAGGCTGTCGTAACGGTAGCGGCTAATCGGTTCGACTTGCTGATTATTAAAATAACGTACAGGCTGCGCGGCATCTTCAATCGTTAATATATTACCTACTGGATCATAGGCGTAGTGCATATCCTGCAGCGTTGATTGGTCCGGATTTTGCGTTGTAAGCCTCAGTAAACGGCCATCGTCATCGTTATACTTAGCTGTTGTAACGACCCCGTTGCCTGCTGTTTCGCATTCTGTCTGGCCGAAAGCGTTGTAGCGAATATCGCTGACAATTAATAAATTGGGTTGGTCAGTTCCGGCCAGTCTCAGATAAGCCGCTTTGAGCTGACCTGAGACGGTATAGATGGACTGTCGGTGGTTACCCATCACATCGAGTTGAGTCAGAGGTTCTCCTATGGGGCCATAGGTTGAAGCCGTGACGTAGTTTTCGCTTTCCAGCAGATTGTTACGTGCCGCGATATCGTCAGGCCAGTCTGCAGCCTCCACTGTCGATAAAAACCGGCGTGTTTCAATGAGGGGTGCGCCGAACACGCTGTATTCCGGGAGCACTAACGTGCCCGCAGGGTCATCATGTCGAATGACCTGTCCGCACTGGTTATGGGCGATTGAGTTAGAACCGCTATCGCCGTAAGTAATGCATTCGGTGATGGATATCGGATGTTCGGTCGCCTGCTCCGTCACTCTGGTTGGGCGAAGGGAGTTGTCGTAGGTTGTCTGCGTTTGGCTACCTCGTCCATCCCACGTTGCCAGCGACTCACCACTTTCGCCAAGCATGTGCAAACACCATCCCGCGTCGACACTTTCCGTCAGAAGGGGTTGACCGGATAAGGTGTGAATCGTGGAGAGATTTGCAGCGTGCCCGCTCGCCCACAAACGCTGATCCCAGTGGGTGATCAACCGGCCCGCGGCGTCATGGCATGAGCGTGTGACTTGCTCTTGAGCTGCTAAGTCAGGCGCTGCGCGACAATAGGCAACCTGGCGAACCGTTAGTTTGCGGGAATCAATCACGGACAGTACGGGTGTCTTATTCATATGTGTTCACTGACTAAGCCCGCAGTAGTTCATTGAAAAGACTAGCGTTAGCCGCCTTGCGTTGGTAAGTTCGATGCAAGCCATGGGCTGCTAGCGCAAGGCTGTCGGCGTTGTTAGACGCTAGTGCGGCTGAGACATAAGTATTACGATTAAATGCCGAAATCGCTTCGTCAACAGTGGTGATGGATTCTGGTCCACAATGAACAGCTGCTACGGCAGCGATGAATTCGGGGATTATCCAGGGTGACATCGATAGGTAGTCGAGCGTTAATCCGGCGCCCATAATAATATCTGAAACAAATTGATGCGGATCGTCATAACGACTGTCTCTATTTACACTCACTAATTTTTTTAGCTTTTTTTCGAATAGATAGAAATAGTCTTCGGTTGAAGGGCCGACGTTTGTGAATCCATGAACATAGGCTAGGTGCGAAACTTCATGGCCTAATGTAACGGTGAACTCGTCGGAATTCAGCGTTTTTAAATTCAGAGCGATACGCCCATGAAAGTCTAATTGGTTAACGAACCCCAAGGCCGAGTCAGATTCTACCCCCACGAACTTTCCGTCGCCCCACGGCCCTTGATATTCGGAGAGTAGGCCACGGGTTTTTCCCCATGTATTGACGACGACCGGAGTGACTTTGGAGTGATCGTACCCGAAATAGCTGCGCATTACCGATGCGCTTTCCTGCGGGTAGGTGTTGATCATGTTCAATGCGTCTTGATAAATACCCTCTGTTTTACTTAACGCTGAACGAACCGTTGCCGCATCGTTAGGTGGGAACTGGTCCAGCCCTCGGGCGATGATCGTATGACCTGCTGACGTCCACCCTTGCTCGAAGATATCATTCATGCCCTCGTATATCCGCCCATCCTTTTCAATATGATGGGCCGGTGCATTACCGACGAAGCGGAATAGATTTAAGCCTTGTATAGCCCCCGCAGGATCTGGATTTATCCACCGCTGCAACCACGGCGCGTAATACCTGGATCCGTAGTAATACAACCCTGTCGCGTCACGTTCCTTGTCGCTATAGCGATTGCTCTTGTAGTTCGCCTCCAGCACCGATTTCGCTGCCCACCACGCAGTACCGCCGAACGGGTAATAGCTCTCTTGGCTGAGAATGTCGGCCTGGTCGTCCAGTTCCAGAGCGCTTGAACCTAGGTGATCGCCGAGGCTGTAACGGACTTGATCGTTTTGGACGTCAGTCGGTTTGTTCGCGGCCCAGTGCAACACCCGTACGCCGTTGCGACTGGCCCGGGCGGTGATGACGTGCAGTGTTTCTCCATTGGGCTCGCAGCGAATTTCCAGTCCAGGCAGGTAACGGACTTCGGAGCTCAACGTACGATTATTCGTCTGAGCGCTGCGTACCTTGCGACAACGCTGGCCGCCGCCGTCGTACACATACGTCTCGGTGTCGTCCGGGCCGTCCCTACGCCTAACCGCAGTGACGTGTTGCAGTTGGTTGCGTGCGTCCCAGCTCAACGATTGGCCGCGAACTAACTCCTGCAGATTGCCATTGGCATCAAAACCGGCAGCAATCTCAGCATCGCTTTCACCCTCAGGCAGACTCCGATTGCTGCCCGATGCGACGCGCATTTTTCGGGTGAACGACTGAGCGCCCACGTGGCGCATTTCCAGCAAATTGCCTGCCGCGTCGTAGTCATAGGTTTGAGTGTAATTGGCCATCTGGTTCGGGTCAGGCGGCAGGTTTTGCAGGTCGGGAAGAGTAGGTCCATGGGATGAACCAGTCTTGACTTCGCGTCCGCTGGCTTCGATTAGTTGATAAAGGCTGTCGTAGCGGTAGCGGTTGATGGGGTCGATTTGCTGGTTGGCGAAGAAGCGGATCGGCTGCGCGATATCTTCAATTTGCAGAAGATTGCCTACCGGGTCGTAGGCGTATTTCAGCTGCTGCAGGGGCGGCTTGCCTGTCACGGCTGAGGTCAGTTCGATCAGTCGGCCGCTGGCTGGGTCGTATGCCGAAGAGGTGACCACGCCATTGCCTGCGGTTTCGCGTTCAACCTGACCAACAGCGTTGTAGCGGATGTCGCTGACCAGCGTTTGATAACCAGCAGCATCGGCCAGCTGCAGGTGTGTTTCTTTCAACTGGCCGGCGACGGTATGTTTGAAGCGTTGGATATTTCCCATGGCATCGGTCTGCGAGATGGGTTCACCGAGTGCATTGAAACGGTATTGGGTGGTTTGGCCGTCAGCATCCAGCAGTGCATCGCGCTCACTTACAGCGACTGGCCAATCGGGCGAGTTAAGACTTAGAGAAAATTGACGGGTTTCAGCCAATGCCGAACCCAGCAAACCGTAATCCGAGAAAAGGTGCGTGCCAGCAGGATCGTCATGCCGCACTAGTTGGTTGCAGGTGTTATGCCCTGTCCCTTGAGCACTACCATAGGTAAACCGCTCGACGACACGTGACTGTTCGGTGATTGCCAGTGGGCGCAGCGAAGCGTCGTATTCCGTCTGGGGTTGGCTGTCGCGACCGTCCCAGGCCATCAGTACCTGGCCAGCTTCGCCAGGCAATACCAGACGCCAACCAGCATCAACACTGTCGATCAAAATGGTCCGGTCGGTAAGCGAATGAACTCTGGATACGTTCGGTCCCCGCTCACTGGTCCAAGCGCGTGCATCCCAACTGGCAGTCGATCGCCCCGCAGGGTCAAACGTGTGCCGGGTTACCCGCTCTTGCTGCTGCAGTTGGGCATCACGCTGACAATAGGCAGTTTGCCTCACCGCCAGGCCGCGTGGTTCGCTAACCGTCAATGACGGCGTCAACGTGTCGTTGCGCATCCTTTGGCTTATGTCGACAATCATCATCGCCGCAAGGCCTGTAGTCGTTTTTGCAATGGCGTCAATGTCGTTGACGTGCTTAAAGGTGCCCTTGCCGCGTTCCTAGCAGGCGTCGCTCCTGTAGGGGTTATTATTTTCGTATGGGGTACTGTCGGTTCAACATCAACGATAAAGTCTGTTTGGTTTAATTTAATTTCTTTACGGACCCGAATAGCTTTTAAGTTGAAGTCTTCCAGTATCCGTAACGTTGTTTTGCCATTAGGTGTTTTGGTAAAGAACGCCGTGAACAGTTCGGCTGATCCACTTTCCAGGTTTTGCGTCTCAGTAAGCGTTGTTTTATTTGTTACGTTGGCGCGCCTGATCATAGAAGGAAGATGGCCGTAGAAATTACTATTTTTCGCGACCACTGAATACTGATGCCGTGCAATGTCATTAGCGAATATTTTTCCAGAGTCCTCGTATTTGAAGTTCTGTTGGAACGACCATTCTTCTTTTTTGAACATATTATAATATTTGCTCGGCTCTACAGCGCGCGGATTTTTGGGGGCGGTCTTGGCGAAAATGTTCAGGACGATTTTGTGGTCGAAGTGGTTTGCAACCTGTTCGGCCCTGCCCTGGGAGGCGGCATCTACAGCCGCTAGATGCTCTGCTAGATTTCCTGTTAAATAAGAAAAAGGCGCATCATTTACGGTGTCTAATGCTTCGGTTGCCGCCGCAGATGATGCGAGTAGGGGTTTAGGGGCAGTGGCGATTGTGGGCACCAACCCTTGTTCATCACGTAACCCAAGAGGTTGGTTGCGGACCATTCTGTAAAAATTAAGTCCGTCAATCGCTCCTCCAGGATCAGGACTGATCCAGCGGTATAGCCACGGTGCGTAATACCTGAACCCGTAGTAATACAATCCGGTGGCATCCCGCTCTTTGCCCGAATAACGGATGGTTTTGTAGTGGGCTTCCAATTCCGATTTGGCTGCCCACCACGCAGTGCCGCCGAACGGGTAATAGCGCTCATGACTAAGAGTTGCGGCTTGGCTGTCCAGTTCAAGGGTGCTTGAACCCAGATGGTCGCTCAGGCTGTAACGCAGGTGGTCGTTGTCAATGCCAGCCGGTTTGTTGGCAGCCCAGTGCAATACCCGCACGCTGTTGTGACCCCTTTGGGCCGTGATGACGTGCAGGATTTCTCCGTTTGCTTCAGTGCGGATTTCCAGCCCCGGGAAATAGCGTACTTCGCAAGTCAGCGTGCGGCTGCCGGTGTGTGCGCTATTCACTTTGCGACAACGTTGGCCGTTGCTGTTGTACACGTAAGTCTCGGTATCGTCTGGGCCGTCATCACGCTTTACTGAAGTGACCTGACGCAGTTGGTTGCGTGCATCCCAGCTCAACGATTGGCCGCGAACTAACTCTTGCAGATTGCCATTAGCATCAAAACTGGCAGCAAAATCAGCGTCGCTTTCACCCTCAGGCAGACTCCGGTTGCTGCCCGATGCGACGCGCATTGTGCGAGTAAACGACTGCGCGCCCACCTGGCGCATTTCCAGCAAATTGCCTGCCGCGTCGTAGTCATAGCTTTGAGTGTAATTGGCCATCTGGTTCGGGTCAGGCGGCAGGTTTTGCACGTCAGGCAGGGCGGGGCCGTGGGATGCGCCGGTTTTAACTTCACGCCCGCTGGCTTCAATTAGTTGATAAAGGCTGTCGTAGCTGTAACGGTCGGTCGGTTCGATTTGTTGGTTGGCGAAGAAGCGTATTGGTTGGGCGGCGTCCTCAATTTGCAGAAGATTGCCTACCGGGTCGTAGGCGTATTTCAGCTGCCGCAGGGGCGGCTTGCCTGTCACGGCTGAGGTCAGTTCGATCAGTCGGCCGCTGGCTGGGTCGTATGCCGAAGAGGTGACCACGCCATTGCCTGCGGTTTCGCTTTCGACTTGGCCGAAGGCGTTGTAGCGGATGTCGCTGACCAGCGTTTGGTCGCCAGCAGCTTCGGCTAATTGCAACGCTGCTTTCTTCAACGGTCCTGCCAGCGTATGGGTAAAACGTTGGCTATTGCCTCCGGCGTCGGTCTGTCCGATGGGTTCGCCTAGGGCATTGAAACTGTATGAGGTTGTTAGGCCATTGGCTTCAAGCAGTGCATCGCGTTCACTCACGGCCAGCGGCCAGTCGGGCAATTGCAGGTCCAGTAAAAATTGACGGGTGTCGGTCAGGGCCAATCCCAGCAAGCCATAGTTCGGTAGATGACGCGCGCCAGCGGGATCGTCATGCCGGACCAACTGATTGCACGTATTGGCGCCCGCGCCCTCGATACCTCCGTAGGTAAATCTTTCGACAGTCTGTGCTTGTTCGGTAATGGTTATTGGACGTAGAAGTGCGTCGTATTCTGTCCGGCGCGTAAGCTCGCGGCCATCCCAAGCCTCCAGCGCTTGGCCGGCGTCACCCAACAATGCCAAACGCCAGCCGGCATCAACGCTGTCGGTCAACAACGGTTGACCGGATACGCTATAAACCGTGGTCAAGTTCGGCTGCTGTGTCTCGCCTGCTTCAGCCCGCGCCCATAGCCGAGTATCCCATTCAGCATTGACCCGGCCTGCGGCGTCATGGCATTGACGAGTGGTTCGCGGCATTGCCAGATCACTGGCGGTATTTCTAAAAAAAACCACGTGCCTTACGGACAATCCCCGACTGTCTCGGACACTCAACGTCGGCGTGTGAATATGCAGGCCAACGTTCATTTTCCGCTTTCAGTCTTGAGCGCTAGCATCTCTTCTTCCGTATCGTTTTCATCCTCGGCAATGGTGTACCAGGTCAAATAAGTTTGTCTGCGCATCCAGCCAGCCGCGGTCAATGTAATGGTCGGACGGCCCAGCGAGTCATAGAACTGTCGGTCGCAATAACCATTCTCGCGAAACGATTGGTCGTTAATGTACGTGGCACTATTGGCGAAGTAGGGCCTGTAAATCCGCACAACCAAGCCTTTATTGTTGTATTCGACCCGTTCGCTGACGCGCCAGCGCGGCGAGGCCGGTACAGTTTTGGGTTTGGCATTTTCAAGTTCCAGCTCACCCTCGATAACTGAGTAAGCGTCGCCGTCTTCAACCAGCTGTCGGGTTTGCAGCGTCCGACCGAACCCGTCGACCGATGCCAGGGCGATGCGTATCTGTTTATCCGGATCACCGGGGTAGCGATCCGCTTGTAGTATTGCGCTGTGGATGGGTTCCCTGTGCTGGACCCAACTGAACGGGTCGTAAAAGCAGGCGGTGGCGTAGTCGCCTAATGCTTCTTGCGCTGCGGTAATGGCAGCACTCGGGCCGCCGCGGTAATGAACGTAACCTTCAAGGGGCTTAAACCCGACGTCGACGCCCAACTCAGTGCCATAAAAACTGGTAGCTCGCAGCATGCCGAAAGCATCGTACGCCGCCTCTTGGGTGTTCTGATTGGGGTCGACGATCCGCCACGGCTGCAAGCTGTGGTAGGAATAAGTCGCGGTGGTGGCGCATCCCGCCGGGTCGGTAGTACGGGTCATGAACAGATGATAGGGATCGTATTCGACCAAGGTTTCGCCGTGGCTGCGCGTGGGTCTGGCGGCGGTAATTTGATAAAAATCTTCGGCCCCGGCGTAGGTGTTGAAGCCTCGTTTGACTGACCACAGGTTTAACCCGTCCTCAGGCAAAAAACTGGGCATTAACTGGTAGCCGACTTCGACAAGCTTGACGACTAATTCCTCGGGCGTCATGACTCGGTCGTAAGCGCTCAGTGCATGGTCATCCAGTTCCGCAGTTTCCGCGTAGTCCGCCAGCGCCTCGAACGTCGCTTCACCGTCGCCGCAATTGATATAGCGCTGGACTGAGAGCCCGGTCAACACTCTGGGCAATTTAGCGAAAGTACCGGTAGGGTCGACAAACCGTTCGTAGGTGACCTCGCTGGGTGGCAGGCTGGCAGCGGGAACGACCATGGCATTACCACGCAGGTGATAGGGCAACCCCAAGCGCCACGTTTGTGGCCGATCAAGGTGAATGGCTTGGGCACGCGACTCGCTGAGGTACACGCACTGCTGCGCATCGTCATGGGACGCTTGCCACCAACTTTGCTGGTATTCGTCGTAGCCTGTTGGCGGTAGGTCGGCAGGCTTTTTTCGGCGTGCGTAATTGACGTTTACGCCATGGGTCAAGCTGCCAAATGCATCCCAGGCCAGGTTTACCGAGTGCTCACACAAGGGGTCATCGGCCTGGCGCTCGTATTGATAACCGATGGACTCCAAGCTTAATGTCAGCATGCGCGCATAACGTTCGTAGGCGCTGAGCGGTTGCAGCTGCCGAACCAGATAGCGCGAACTCTGTACCGAATAGGGCAAGGCGTTGGCATGGTCACCGTCGGCCCCGCTTTCGAGGCCAAAGACCTCTATGCGCAATACTGAGCCGCTAAGGGACCGCGCTATTTCTCTGCGAGTTGCATCGTCGGCATCGGCGATAAGGTGTTCGGTTTGGCTGGCGCTGTCGAAACTACTGAAAAGATGAGGCCCCAACGCCTGAGCGTCCACATCGCAGCGGTTGTAATCAGTAGCCGGTTGCTCAGGATAACGGCCGGTGTGAAACCAGGTCTTGGTCAGAATCGGCGCAGTGAATGACTCGTCTTCCGTCCCACCTGGCTCCGTGTCGGTTTGCAGGAGCAGGCCAAAACCTCGGAATATTCGCTCATGGCCGTCGTAAAAGCCGTGACGATACTGAAAAGTTTGGGTCAGGGTATTTTCGGTGATTTCATCCAGCTGCGTTTGTTGCACCACAACGTGCAAGGGGAATGGCACCTCAGACACCGCCACGGCGCCCGAAGCGTGCAGGGCTTGTTTTTCGTCCAGCCATTCCTGCGCTGAGCTGCGATAGGCCACTGTACCAACTGCGCCCATGTTGTTATTGGTCTGCTGAAGCAAATAGGGTTTGATCTGTGGGTAGTCGAAGCGCCAGTGCCGAGGGCTCATGTGCGGTACCGTCAGGATCAGGCTGGAGCAGCCAAGCCCCTGCAAATCTGCCGTACTTACCTGACAGAAACGGTCGTAACGCACACCTGCCGGCCATTCTCGTGAAACTGCTTGGTCGAAACCATTACCGGCCTGATTCATGAACATCAATACATGATCAGGATTGAGGTACAGCAGATCGGGAGCGCCGGAGCCGTCCATGTCTGCCAGGCGCACGCGCCCGGCATCAAACTCCTCGTAGGTGAACGGCAGGCTGGCGAATAGCCGCCCCTTGCCAAATCGCCCACGCCCCAGATTTGGCCAGAATTTGACTTCGTTGTGACGGATCCGAATCAGGTGTTGCTGACCCGTGCCAAGGAGGTCGCTGAAGGCCACCAATTCCGTGGGGCTGTCGCTCAGTAGGGGCAGGTTGTCGTCATCGTGATTTACGTCAACGCCGGGGGCGAAACCGCCTTTTCGGCGACTGGCATATAAGCGAACGCTGCGGGTGCCGATCAAGGCTAAATCGGATAGTCCGTTTCCGATGAGGTCGGCCATCTGCCCTGAAGGGTTAAAGAATTCCTGAGGGAACGCGGCGAAGGTAGCGAATTTCGACCAACTGCGGTCCGGGTTCAGGGTGAAAAAACCGGCGGTGCCGGGTTGCGCGACTACCCAGTCAAGCCGCCCATCCCCCGTAAGGTCGGTCAACGTTTGGTGCACCGATGTGCGTGAGTCTGTTACCGGAATCAGCGGCAGCTCTTGCCAAGGGCCGTACATGACTGCGTTGCTGTCGGCGACGTTATCGGCACGCAGCGGTTCACGGTACAGCCAGCTTTTATCGCTGCGATAAAGCACCCCGGCCAGGCCGTCACCGAACAGGTCCACAAGTTGATAGCGCTGGTCGTCATTTAGCCCTGGCATTGCCTCAAACTCGGTGAATGTGCCTGCATCGGTGTTGAACTCGTTGTACGCAAACTTCACGGGAGGACGAGACTCCATGGCCCCGCTGGCGTCGTAGGCCTGGCTATGGGCTGCCGCGATCACGTTGTACGTCAAGCCAAGTTGGCGGTACTCCAATAGCAAGCGACCGACCAGTACCGGCGCATCGCCCAGCTCATCCGGAAAGTAGTGAAACATCAGTACCTGGCGGCACAGGCGTAGATCACCCACCTCAAACCCGTAGGCAAACGAGGAGTGGGGATCGCTGCGTATTGGCCAGTCCTCTGGTTCGACTTGCTCGGCATACGTAGGTGTCTGCGTGAGCCCGGTGTTGCGCTCGCCATAGTCAAACAGCAGATCGAAATGCCATTGAAGTGCGCTCAGCGATTGCGCATCCCACAGGTAGAGGAGGGCGTGTTGCTTGAAATTGCCGTAGCGCACACGCGATAAATAACGTTGGGCAACAAAGCTACGCGGATGATTTTCAGGCAGCCCAGCCTCACGCTCGATTTTGTATTCGTAAAGAATATGCTCGCCGTGGGCATTCATGGATTCTTCAAGTAACCATTCGGCGACATGCTGGGTATCCAACGGGTCGGCGATGCGCGAGTTCGGGCCTTTGCCGTATAGGTTTAAACTGCCGTCCGCAGCGTGTATCAGCCAAAAGCCGGGGTCCAGATTGTCCAGTCGCCAATGCTCGATGAGGTCGAAGGCTCCTTCGCGCCGTGCAAAGTGACGAATCACCTGATACGTCGCGCCCAAGGGGTGGCCGTTATAATCCGTGACCTCGGAGTGCTTGATTGCGCCATCGGCTTCGCGCTCTGGCAACCAGACGTCGCCGTTCGGGCCCACGATCACGTCGGCGTCGGTATAGGTGGGTACGCCCTTGGTGGCTCGCCGCGCCACACAGCCGATGCCCACTTTCCATCCAAGACCGAATGGACTGTTGCCTACCGAACTTTGGTAACTGAGCCCAAGGCTGGGTGCATAACCGCGTCCTGGACTGATCGGCAGGCCAATGTCGAAAGAGGCTGCGCCGCTGGTCCCCACTGCCCCCCAACCTTTACCGATGCTTTGAATGGCGCCGCCACCTTTGGGCAGCGACGGTGCGCTGATGACCGGTTGCTGTTGTTGGTCGCTCATGACAGACCATCCTTGGGCCGTTTTTTGCCCGTGATCATTTTTGTATCAGGCGCCGCGCCGCTGCTTTTTGCGGTGTAGCGGATATGCACGATGATGTCGGTGATGGAATCGATCATTTGCCGTTGCGAATCGGGATTGGGGAATGTCAGCGTCCAGCGTGAAATAACCCCAGTGCCCTCGAAGGGCAGATAGCGCTCATCGTCGAAATTGAACACAAATAATCCATCATCATCCACCCCGGTCGACACGGCGATTTGCTGACTGGCGCGCATGTTTTCTTTGAGCGGTGCATCAGTCGCGCCGGTCATTTGCACGGCGTTGTAGCTCTGGGTGAGTGTGGCGCGAATGTCTTGATAAGGGCCGACAGTGACCGGCAACGACACGCTGATGCGTTTGATCCGACGCAGGTAATGGGTGGGGTAATCGGCATCGAGCATGGCTTGAGTGATTTCGAATTCAGCGACACCTTCCTCCGTCAAACGCTCTACCACGGCGTCCCAGCCCTTATTCAGGGTGGGCGGCGCATCGTCGATGGGGACGGGCAACTGTTTGACCGAGACTGTTTTCACAATCTCCAGCTTGCGTTCATTGCGGGTCAGGTAGGCCGCGTCCATCTTCAACAGATTGAGTTTCAGCGACTCCCCGGCGGTCAGGCCCCGGTAAGCGTCATTCCAGCCGCCAGGCTGAATAAAACTGCTGGAGTAGTCGGCAATTTCATACTGCCAACACGCTTGGGCGGCGAGGCACAGGGACAATGTGGCGTCGTAGGCCTGGTAGTAGAAGGTCGAAAATTGGCCATTGAGCCAGCTATAAAGCTGTTTATGGGTGAAACGCTCGGTGGTCAGAAACGTGTACATTTGTTCGGCGTGGGTTTTTGCCATTTTGGCTTGCCGCAATTGAATTTCGGTCACCCTGGTTTGGGCCTCATGGACCGCCAATTGCGCGGTGATTTGCTCGGCTTCCAAATTGGCCTGATCGCGGGCGAATCCCCATTCCTGGCGGCGACGGCGATATTGCTCAACGCGGTCCAGGGCAGTGCTGATAGCAAAACTGTCACTGGCCAGCGCTTGTGAGGCAATAGCGGTCATTTCTGGAATGCCTGCGAGTTGGAAACCGCCGGCGGCGCCTCCTGCGGCCGCGCCTACCGCCATTCCTGCTGTCGCCCCCGCGTGGATACCGACATGGTTAGGGAGGGCTTTGAGGCCAGAAGCAACCATGTAAGCCACAGAACTAGCCCCCTGGGCGATGTGTCCTACCAGGTTAAGCGCCCCTGCAGCGATTTCTGTTGCGCTTACGTTTTCGTCAAATAGCTTTGCGTAGAACTGGGCGCGGGCCTCGACTACCTTTTTGCTGGCTTCCAGGGCTTCTTTGGATTTGGATTCAACCGTTTGTGCCTCCAGTTGCATGTCGATGGCAAATTGAGCGAATTCCCAGACTTGTGCTTGCTGTTTTTCCTGAAAGTCTGCCTGGTCTTTGCGTTCGATCATCGACAGCAAGGTGCTGCCAAATTGAATCAGGGTTTCCACGGCGGCACTGGCCTTGCTGTGCAGGATGGTAAAGCGGTAATGTGGGGTTTCTTGAGCCAGCAGACCGCCGATGCTCGCCCCCACTGCACCGTTGGCGTAAGCCGCGAGCATTGCCCGCGGGTCCAAAGGTGCGGCAAACAGCGGCAGCGACATCGGTTTACCATCCAGTGTCAAATTGTGCCGCAGGTTGTATAAACGCGATTCCAGCGTATCCCAGTGTTTGACCAGTTCCGAATTCATGGGCGGTACGAAATGATCGCTGTCCGCGTCGGCAAGGGTCGGGTCGCGACTAAAGGTGCTCAGGCGCAGGGCAGGCTCTTTGAAACGAATCAGCGCTGTACCGTCATTGGCCGAAGCGCTGATGCGCAAAGTTTGCTCCTGACTTTGTAACTGTGTTTCAAAATCGCGCAGGGACCGGTTAGTGGATGCGGCCAGTTCGCCCAATGCCATGGGCGTCCATTGGCTGACCAGTAGGGTATCCGGACGAGGCCCCAGCAAGTCCAGCACCCGGACGTACCACAGTTTCGCTTCGCCAAGGCTGTCGGGTGTCAATTGTCGATAGGCCATATCGCCTTGGTCGATCAAGTTTTTGATGTAGTGGAAATAAACCGCTTTTTGATAACGCACGGGATGGCTGGCGGCGATACCGTCGGGATCGATAGGCGAGCGCAGGAAATGGTCGAGATCTGCGGTTTCTTCCGGGATCAGTGGACGCACATTCCAGTAGTCAGGAGCGCCATTACTGGCTTTGCGGCCGGGGTCAAAAATGAACCCGAGCCAGAGCTCCGCGTCTTTGAACTGCTGCTCAAGGTTCAAACGGTGTGAAATCATGAACGGTAGATGCAGGAACAGTTCCCAAAAGTACAGACCGTTAGCACCGTTGAAGTCCATTAAGGACGACTGCGTATCGTCGCCAATCGGCGGTTCGGACAGTTGCTGGGTGTCCCAGGACAGCAACGCTTCCAGGGCAATGTTGGCTTTGTTGACCAACTCTTGAGTGAACAACGTGTTCATGCGAATGGGCGCGCGTAATCCATCGGCGGGGTTATCTTTCTTGCTGATAGACGATGCGGAGAAGTCAATGTATTCAGCGATGCCTAGCAGTGGGTCAGTGCGGGTGCTCATCTTGGGCGCTTTTGGATTTGCGCCGACGCTGGATTCGAGCGTGAGCTCTATCTCTGTTGACTTCATCGCGTTACCCAAGAGCACATTGTTGGTTTTGTCTCGGGTACTAACGCCATGGGTTATATAGAACTTTTTAGAGTTGTTTATAAATACTGCATCTTTAAGGATTGGTAGCAGTGTGGTCTTGTCAAATTTGACAGTGGTTTTGTATTGGCTTGGTATTAAAAGTTCGTCATAGCTCGAGGTACCTGTTAGACTTTGGAGGTTGGCATTTCGAGTGTTCATGTCTTTCGGGTAGTTATAAAATTGACTGTAGCGTTGGTTGGCGCCCGCTGGACCTGCGTACGATGCGGTTGCAGCGCCCAGTATATCTACTTCCTCAAGCGATGCCGTTGAAAAATGGGCTATGCCTATGTATAGAGTGGGGGGGTTGTTTTTAAGGGCGTCCACTACGCTGTTCGTTATAAAATGGCCTTCGAGCGTGTGAATTAATTCGTTATCAAGGAAGGTTACGTTAGGCATGATAAAATTATGAAGCTTCTCATTAAGTGGGTCATCAGCCGCTATAAGAGAGAATCTATATATTTCATTTGCAACGGGCACGACGACGGAGGTTAACACATATTCCAGGGTGGATGGAGCCACCAAGCGTCTCAGATAGGGGCCGTCAGGCCCTACTGTAAGTGTAAGTTTGTAACCCATTAGCGCTGTCGCTATATATATTGACAGAGTTTCATTTTCACCTTCTGGACGGGCAAACCCTGCGTCTATAGCAGTCGTCAGTGTGATTTCTGATTTTTGTAAGTCAAGCGTTGGTGTGAAGTGTGTAAGGCTCATGTCGGCGATGCGGTTCTGCCGGCCTGCAAAATTCCAGTTGTCATCAGTGGTTAATTGCGACGTTGTTGTCACTGTTTTGATGCTTATATAGGTATTCAAGGTAAACTGAAAGTTGCCTTTGTTTTGCAAAGCAAATGTCCAGCAGGTTTTCCGCACCCGTGGTTCTTCCACCCCTGCTTCACCGGTCGCAGGAACCGTTCCCGACAGTGGAAATGATGGCGTAAAATTAAAATTTTTATCAATGAACGCAGTATGGAGAAACGCGTAGTACGACAGGCTTCCGTCGGTATCTCCCGACACCAGATGCTCACCCGCGTACATAGCAATGAACAATGAATCGGGTGACCGGCTAACGTCAAAGACAGCAATGGTATTCAAGTCGCGGTCAAGCTGGACGGTGGTGCCTATCGTGTTGGCCGTTGTAACGTCCATGTAGATCTGAGGCGCACTCCAGGAGTTGTCGTATTTTTTGTACGCTATGTTAAATACCAATTTTACGTTAGGGGTTCTTATTAGTTGGGTGGATGTTTCGCTCATGTCGGGTGCAGGGTAAGGAGGTTCTTTATCTGGAATCGTTAAATTTAGCGTTGTTTCTTCTGTGACATAAATCAGGTCCACCCAGGTTGCGAACAGGCGATTGTTAAAAAAAACCGGGCGGATTGTCCTTTCCAGCGTATTGGCGTTAATGCCGATGTCAGCTTTTTCCCAATCAGACCAAGCGCCTGGGGTTGGATTGTCGTGTTTTGGACCCTCAGTACTGCCCTCGCCAATATAGGCACGTTCATTCATATCGACCGTGCGCCAGTAGTGCATGTTTTCAGCGCGAGATTTGCCAATAAAATAATACCTGCCCTCTGCAAACTTATCGCTGTCAATATAACCATTGATAATGGTCAGGTTCGCGACTTCTTCAAAACTGGCCAAGTAAGAGTTTACTGCGTTCTGCGTGGTATCAACGCTAATTTTATTTTGATTAATATCGTTTTCCAGGGTGGAAAAATAGGTCGATTTTTTCAGGCGCAGGTCCGGCGAAATATAAATTTCCGGGTACAGCGCCAGTTGCTGGTTAGCGGCCCATATGGGGTATTGACTGCTGCGGTCGCGCCATTCAACAAACTGTGCTTCATTGGGCCGCAGTGACGCATACCCTGGCTCCATGCCCATCAAGCTGCCATTGATGTATTGCTGAAGGCTGTTGATGGCCGATGCAACCGGACTGGACATCACATCGTTGGACACTTGGTTGTCCAGCAGAAAGAATTCGTATAGATCGTTGGCCGTTTTCAAGCGGTCATTCAAACCCAACTCCAATAATGGCATGTGGTTGGGTATCACCTCGCTTAAGTAGTAAGCTACTAGCGCATCGCGATAGGCTTCGTTGAGCTGGTTTTCTATTAAGTTGGACATGTAGTGTATCCTCAGATACAAACGCTAACTTAGGGTCGAGTTCAACCGGGGGAACGGCCCCGGTGCTTATTGGTGAACAGTGGCCATAACAGCCTCACTCACGGCCTGCCATTCAGCAGCGGTACTGGCCATTGTCAAATCGAGAGCACCTTGTAACGATGCAACGGCCAAGCCGCTTTCCACGCTGGTGTTATGTACGCGGAGTACCCAGTCCACGTGCGCCATGGATGTCGCTACAGGGGTGGGTAGCACTTGAAAGGCTTGCTTGACCTCAGAGACTGTCCAGCCAATCAAGTCCGCCAGTTCACTGGCACAGCGTTGGGTGTGCTCCTCCGGCTCTGCGGCCGTTTGATTAGCCAGTTTTAAATAGTCGAGGAGTCGATCTTCCGGTTGCGCCGATTTGCTGACCCAAGGCACATAGCGGTTAAGCAAGTAGAGAGCGTTTAGGGTTAACGAAGTGGGCAGCGTTTCAAAGTGTGTATCCAGCCAGTGTGGGTTGTTAACGAACGTGCGGAGTCCTTCGCTGCTGATGCCCAGATCTTGAATCAGTGTTGCATTGCGGTGCACCACTATGATTTTTTCGATGAAATCTTCTTTTTCGAACAACGCATTGTAAAGTAGTTCTGTACGCGTGACGCCCGCCCACTGCAGAGCTAAATCGATATAATGCCGAGGTGCGTTGAGAGTTACCAGTAGGTCGCTGATGTAATTCTCCTGAGCGCAATAGTGCTGATAGCGTAGGTCGACTATTTTTTGTATGACCTGATTCAGATAGGGGTAGTTTTTGCCGGTTATACCATCTAGCCCTATTTTGGATTGAGTTAAGCATTCGAGGAGATCAGCGGAAGCGCCCTCGATACTCTCTATGTCTACAAGTCCATATTGGTCGTACGTGCCCTCGAACAGATCAAACCATCTAGTGATCACGGACGCTACCCGCAGTATCGGAAGATTTAATTTGTCATAGTCGCGAGGTTGTAATAGAAAGCCTACAACCTCACCCTGTATGTTGTTTATTATCGGTGACAATATTGAGCGCACCGGTGACACAATTCCACCTTCATCAGCCTGCAGTAATGTCCGCACCGTCGTGGCAGTCCATTGTGTTTCCTTTAGCCAGCTTACTAGCCAATCCAGTTGCATCAAAATGTCCAGGATGTCCGGTACGGCATCAATGGCGTTTTCGTTTATCCCGTTATGTTTGGTCAAGCGGCCTGTGACAACCTGCTTGATGTAGGTGTCTGCGCCTAATAAATGGATCAACCCTCTGCTGTCTTCAACAGACAACCCAAACAACTCGGCAATACGGGCCTGGCGATACAGGGACGATACTACCGGTAGCAAGCGTTTGAGTGGCCGCGATACCGGAGTGCCGGCTTCTGCGGGGCCAATGAATCGGGTCGTATCATCGGCCAGTAAACCGAAGGAGTTTTCTGCGGGCTGCAATCCAAGTCCGGCGCATAACTGTAGAATGGTTTTTTGCGCAGTCGGATCAGGGGCATCAATAGAAAACTCTGCGCCGTCGATAACCAAAGGCGTATCGAACAGTTGTGGATGGTTGAATACCCGGTCAAACAATGGCTTGCGGGTGCCTACTGCGAAAGGCGTAAGGTGGTGCATAAAGGCGGCGAACTCTTCTGCTGTAAGCGTGTACCGTTTGCTCAAATAGCGGTAGACCCCGAGCGCACGCAGTGTATTGATGTTGAGTTCCCACCCAAGGTTATTTTCACCTTCGGAATGAACTGCCGCCATAATCAACGTATCAAGTTCGGCAAATGGTATGCCCATCCATCGCTGCAGGCGGATCATTCGCTGCAAGCGGTCAAAGCGGTTTAATGAGGCGTTAGTCAAGCGCCAGTCAGTGACGTCTTGCTCATCGGTCAGCAAGGCCAAGCCAATGGAGTTATCATTCACGTCAAAATTAATGGTACCGGGGTCACGTCCACCCACACCATTCACGTAAGCAGCGCCGTAGTGCAGGGCTTGAGGGAATATGTAAGTGCCCCCGGCAAATAATTGATTCAATGGTAAACAGTTAGGTGAGCAGGTCGGTGTATAATTTTTTTGAGCGAGTAAGGCTTCTAGCTGTTCGGCAGTTAAACCGGTCTTTTCCAGGAAAGAGCTTGCACGTGTGAGTGCATTGATGTGGACATAAGGTACTGTTACGCCATAGCTGGCTTTGAAAAATTCGATTTGCGGCGGCGTTAATTGATAAACGTCAGGTTCGCTATTGCTGATCGATAGCGTAAGGTTCATCTCGAACAGGCTTCGCGGTGAGTCATCGACTCCGTCTGCTGCTTTGGGGGTGGCTGCTACGAGAATAATGCTGCTGGGGTTAGCATCGTTAAGGTCTGGTAGCGCTGTATCATTATTGTCTGCAGTCACATAATAAATCCTTAGGCTTTTTTCTGCGTTGGATTCGGTCCGTGGGTTAATTATTTTAAAGTATTTATTCCCTTCGAGCTGATAGCCGCTGGATCTAAAGCTAAACTGCGTGGCGGTATCTTTTTCGTTGAATTGCAAAGTGGACCAGCCCAGTGTGGTATTTGTTTTTTCTAGTACAGTCGCTCCCGAAGATAAGCAGCTCTCCGGTTCAGCACGAAAAAAATATCCAACTTCTGTATCGTGGAAGGGGATGAGTGACAATGATCCGGCCGCCTTCCACGCTTTGTCGGAGGATTTTAATAGTTCGCTCCTTGTAATGTAATAAGTTGAGAATATTGTTTTTTCTATCAGCAGATTTTGCTGTTCTGGACTCAAGCCAGACAGCCAACACTGTGCTATTCCGTTCGCTACACTCGGCGCTCCGTATTCGTTACTGGCAACGCCGGAAATGGGCAGCGCTTGGCTGATGCGGTAATACAACTCCCCCAGCGCCGGTTTTTTGCCGGAAAGTCCCAGCATGACCTGTTGATGTTGATAGTTATAAGGAAACAAAAACGGGTGGCGTTTACGCGCAACCAGTTCGTAAACGGTCTTGCCATTATCCGGATGACCTACGGTGTCGACGTACTCTCTGATGCCTTTTTCCAGTACGGTCTTCACGATGTCCAACATGGGAACAGGCGTAAATGTAGTGTGCGGGTCAATCACTAAATCTTTCAAGTCCGGACGTCGTGCGTCCAGCGTGATGCGCTTATTGTCGGCAGGGCTGCCCTCTAGTTGCTGCGTCGCGAATCGATACAAGGATGCCAAGTAAGCGACGGGCGAATCCATTGCTTCGATGGCGCCCACTTTGCAAAACGTGTCCCAGTTTTCCTTGAACAAGTTGGGGAAGCTCGGACCCACTTCCACCAACGAACGGACACCGCTA